>DFKO01000140.1 GCA_002373855.1 Lachnospiraceae bacterium UBA3643 | reverse complement strand
AAATATAAAAAGTAATCCAGGCTTCCTGTATCCGGTTTTATCCAGAACAATTTTTATTTTACCAATGCTGTCTTTCATAATTGCCGTTTAAAAAATCTACAATCCAAACTTTCCTCTGATCCTGAAAATCAGAGAATCCGGAATCCTTTCATTTTCTTTCATTACAGCCGCCGCAGTATAGCAAAAGTTTTTACGGGCTATCGGATATTTTTTGAAATCAGATTTAAAATCTCTCAAAAGCCTGTTCCATCCTTGTTTTCGTTTTACCGGATTACCTGTTATGCCGTCTCTTCCTGCTTCATAAATAACCAGTGGTTCTTCAATAAATCCTATATCACCGGTTTTTAACAGTTTAAGCCACAAACAGTAATCCTGGGATGATTTATATTGGGAATCAAAACCTCCGACCCTGTCAAAAGCTTCTCTTGACATTAATGGAACAGAGCAGCCCCCGATATAGTTATATTCAAGTAGTTTTTCCATCGGATTCTCTTCCGGCAAAGGTTTTCTGTTGCATATACTCACTGTCCCGTTTATATGTTCCTCGACATATCCTGTAACCATAACAGTTTTATGACTTTTCATATAATCCAGCTGCTTTTCAAGTTTGCGAGGCATCCATATATCATCGTCATCAAGAAATGCAAGATACTCACCTTTTGCTTCCATTACGCCTCTGTTTCTGGCTTCGCACGCTCCCATATTCTCCTGCATTTCCAGGTACGTACATTCAAGCTTTTCCCGGACATAATCTGCTAATCCGGATATCTTTTCTGAGAGTAATTTATCTTTGGGATAATCATTTACGATAATCAGCTGAGTATCTGTCAAAAGCGTCTGTGCCAGCACACTATCCACGGCCCGTCTGACTATTTCTATTGGTCTGTTGCAGGTTGTCAAAATAATGCTGATACTCAATTATTATTCTTCCTTTTAAATAATACTGTTTTATATTATTATCCAGTTACGACAACAAATCTCTTTACTGTCTTTTGAAGCCTTCCATTTCGCAGGGCATATCACTTTTAAATTATCGTTACAGTTCAGCCATGCGCCCCACCAGCTGAATGTGCTGTTTGCCATTATGATATGGTTGCATTTGCTCATAAGATACAGATCCTGCAATCCGTCATCTTCAGAATTCGCAACAAAACTGTAGTCTGTACCCGCCGGTAAAACTCTGTCCGTATAATCTCGGTCATTTGTAAATACAATAAATATACATTTATTTACGTTATTCTTTATATACTGAATGGCTTTGGAATAATATTGGGAATCACATATTGTTCCAAAAACAGAATGATTAATCTCATTCAGATAATCACCGCCTCTTACGTGTATGGCGACAACGCTTATCCCTAAATCGTTTTGCTCATCCAGCCATTTAATCCGTTCTTTTGTTTCCTTACTGATTATATTTATTATTCTTTTATTTATTTCCTGTTTATATTCTCCGGCTACATTGATAAACCATTTTTCATTTTGCCAGTAGCCTTCAAAATAATTATTTTTAGAGTAGTTAATATCTTCAGGCAACATATCCTCTGACTGAACAACTATGTTATATGATAAATTCAGGAGTTTAAAAAGTTTTCTTTTTATACCTGCAGGATTTATATATCGACCCTCACTCTCCGGTAGTTTTTTTGTCTCAAACAACTGATCCAAAATATATTTTCTTTTAGTATCTTCCGGTGGAGTATTTTCGTAATAAGATGTGTCCAGATAAACCATCTGTCCCTTATAAATAAGTTCTGATGCAAAAGCATACTGAAACAGCTGATTTCCTATACCGCCTTTAATTTTAACAATTGATTTTGACATTATTTTGAATTACTTATTTCTGAGTATATTTTCAAAAGAGCTTTCAGATTTTCTTCTCTGTTATATTTTATGCCGGCATGCTTTTTTGCATTTTCTCCAAGAAAAGCCGCCTTTTTATTATCCTTTAACGCCTTAATTATATTTAACTGTAAATCTCTTTCAGATTCATGCTGATATAACACTCCATCTTCCCCGTCACTAATTATATCTCTCATCCCTCCGACATCACTTGCTATTACAGGAACGCCAAGGAGCATTGCTTCCGCAACGGAATTTGATGAATTTTCAAGTGCCGAAGAGCACACAAATATATTTGCCTTAAGATACTGCCCTTTCATCTGCTCTGCCGTGAGGGTACCCAACCAGTTGATGCTGTCTTCCAGATTATTATCTCTGATCAGTTTATCCAAATATTCATCATATGATTTAAGCCTGATACTTTCAGGTGATAATGGTTTGTGCCCCAAGGCATTCAGATGTATATCCTGTATTTCTTTTTTTACTATTCCAAGAGCCCTTATACACTCATGTACCCCTTTAAGAGGCCAGTGAGTCTGACTGAAAAATATTTTATTCTTTTCACATTTATCATAATCCCATGCACCGTCATAGAACGGTTCACGCATGGATTCACTGCAATAGTGATATTTAATCTCCGGATTAATCCGTGTTACAACATTTTTGTCATATGAGGTTCTTCCAATGCAGTGTTTTACTTCCTTAAAAAATCTGACCTCATTTTCACCCCGTTTACCCATCTCGAGGCTTTCCTGCTTAAGAGACGTTCTTTTTATTCTCCCTATACGGACATTTTTATTTATCACATCTGCCGGGAGTCCTGCATTATAATATTTACTGCATTCCGACACCAGTCCCTGTATGGACACAACTGTCTTATCGATCGAATCAGTCGCCTCAAGGACTTTCAGGAGCGGTTTTATATGTACATATTCCGTTCCCCATACATGTATGATATCCGGCTTTATATTTTCGATTACATCCCTGAAGAGTTTCTCCTCTTTTCCGTTTTCAAAGCCGTAGTAACTAATCCCGTCAACAATCACAGCCCTGTATTCCACGGGAGTTACTCCCGCCACGTACAGATTTATATTTTCATTTTCCGCCAGCTGCTTTGACATGGTCTCGAGCCATCCGGCATATACATTTGTCCTGCCAAAACGCTCAGCAATCTTTGGCAGTTCCACATTTACAATCCACAGAACATTCATTATAGCAGTTTTTACACCTGTTTGATAATTTCTCTTTTATCTTATGTCTCTCATTTCGTCCGATCACAACCAGTGTGAAGAGCATCTGCATCAGTGTGACATAAACCATCTGACACTTATTCGCTCCCATGTATCTTTTAAAATAATATCTCTCTGAAAAAGATTCTCTCCGGAGCTGGTTATAATATGCCCCCACTCCCATACCGGCATAATCATGGAGATGTATAAAATGCAGGTCTCTCACGACTCCTGCTTTATATCCGGCCTTTTCCATTCTCTTACCGAGTATTTCCTCTTCTCTGTACAGAAATACATTTGAGTCAAAATATCCGGACGCTTTCATGGCAGATGACCTTGCTATGAAAAAACTGCCGCTTACCATGCTCTGGTCCGTTATACCGTTATTTATACCAAGCTTTTCAAAGCTGTCTTTATCAAGTCCCGGCAGTAGCCTCAGGAACAGTCTCTTATAATTAAGGGGCACGATTCTAAGCTCAATGGCTTTACCGTTGTTATCATGGAGAACCGGTGCCAGTAGCCCGTATTCAGGACTTGCTTCCAGCTTATCTATGAGTTCTTTTACCGTATCTTCGGTAATCTCGATATCACTGTTTGAGATGATATATGCCTCGCATCCCTTTGACTCAAGATATCTGATTCCGGCATTATTGGCCCTGGAGTATCCGGTATTATGGTCGGAGCAGATGTATTTTACTTTTGATGCGCCTGTGTTTAATACCTTACGGCTTTTCTTTGTGGCTTCATTATCTACAATGACAATATCTGAGATAAAATCATACTCCGCAAACTGCTTTGCAATACCAAGGGTCTCCGTCTCGTTATGAAAATTTACAAGAACCAGTCCTGTCTTCACTTATTTATCTTTGCCTCCAGTTTATCAAGGACTCTCACAAGTTTCTCCGCGCTCTTATCCCAGCTGTATTTATCAAGGACTTTATTAATATCGCCGATCTTTTCAAACATGATCATATCGATATATTCATGTTCATAACTGTGTGGATTTATATACCATACACTGTCTCCGTATATCTCAGGCATCGCACCGGCCTTGGCCACGATACACCTTGTTCCTGTGCTCATGGCTTCCATAGGTGGCAGTCCAAAGCCTTCATACAGTGACGGCTGCAGAAATACTTTTGCATTTTTCATGAGTGCCTTGGCCTCGCTGTCACTGACATATCCCGTAAACAGGATATTTCCGGGGATTGTGTCAATATCTTTTTTGTCAAAAGCGTCAGACCCGGATACGACAAAAATCTCTGAAGGATTATTATGGGCAGCCTCTTTTATCCAGGCTGTATTTTTATGATAATATCTGCTTCCGAGGGAATAGACATATTTTCCTTTTTCAAGGTGAAGGCGCTCTATGATACCGTCGTCCTCTGTAATATCATTCATATGCTGCCAGCCGCACGGGATTACGACGATGCGTCCCTTTTTCACATGATAATATTTCATAATATCCCTCTTGGACGTCTCGCTGATGGTCAGTATGACCCTGCTCATCCTGACAGCCATGGCGGTCCGCATCATGTACCATTTCCTTGATATTCTGTCCTTAATAGTATGGCAGTTTTCCGGAAACATCTCTCTGATGCAGTCACATATCATGATGGCATCATTGCCAAATAATGGCGTGGAGAGAAGCATGTCTACCGAAACAGCATCATGCAGTTTCACAACCAGAGGGAATACCACATTATTCCAAAAAAATCTGTCTCCCTTTACTATCCCGATATGGCCGGCTTTAATTACCTCAATATTTTCAAATGCAATATCCCGGTCACCGTCTCTTGGGATCACCACGCCGTACCTGCCCTTTACGGCAGTCTTGTCAACCGCCTTTAAGAGCTCCAGTGTATTTCTCTGTATACCGTAATTTTCTTTATTAACCAGGGATGACCCGTTAAATAAGATTTTTCTCATCTGCATAAATAATTATAAAGTCTGTCTGCTGCATTTTCCCATGTATATCTTGCCAGAACAGCCTTTGCGTATTTCTTCTTAAGTACCGTCTCTTCATGGGACACATTACACAGCTCAATCATTTTACTCTTAAGATTTTCGATATCATTATTCTTGAAATACCATACACTCTTCCGGAGTATCTCTCTCATGGCCGAAGCATCAGATGAGAGAACTTTACACCCATATCCGAGAGCCTCAAGAGGTGGCAAGCCAAAGCCTTCGTACTTCGACGGAAAGACGAAATATTCTGCGCCTTTATAAAGATATGGCAAATCGTTATCTTCTATAAATCCAAGAAAATGAATCTTATCAAGTACTTCACTGCCAAAATCCTCTTTGGCACTAAGTATCTTTTCTACCTTCCATCCACTCCGGCCGGCAAGACACAGGTCAGGTATGTCATTTCCCTCCATTATCAGTTGTCCGTATGCCTTTAATAATAGCGCCAGATTCTTTCTCGGTTCCAGCGTTGACAATGTCAATATATATCTGTCAGGCAGATTATACTTTTCTTTAACCTTTACCCCGGC
>DFKO01000050.1 GCA_002373855.1 Lachnospiraceae bacterium UBA3643 | reverse complement strand
AAGGTAAACGAGGCATACAAGACTCCGTCACAGGTAAATTATGTATGTAAATCAGGCTCATACAGAGGATCCGGACTCAGATATTCCGGTAAGTTTAAAGTTCTTAAGACGATACTCGGATATGAATATCTCTGGAACGAAGTAAGAGTCAAGGGCGGCGCATACGGATGTATGAATAAATTTGATAACTACGGTAATATTTCCTTTGTGTCATACAGAGATCCCAATATGCTTAGGACCATCGAGGTATTTGATAATGCCGCAAAATTTGTCAGTGAGTTCAGCGCAGATGAAGATACCATGACAAAGCATATTATCGGAACCATGTCGGAGATGGATGTACCGCTGACTCCATACAGAAAAGGACTCCGCTCATATGTGGCATACCTTAGAGGACTTAAATTTGAGACAGTCCAGCAGGAGAGAGATGACGTGCTGACATCCACTGATGAAGATATCAGGGCTCTTGCAAAGCATATCAGCAAAGCGTTTGAGGACGGATGCATATGCATGGTAGGAACAGAGACCGATATAGACAGTAATGTTGATAAATTTGAAGTAATAAAAAACATTTGATTAATATGTCCGAGACAGATAATACACAGAAAAAATCAGGTTTTGTATCCATAATAGGTCGTCCAAATGTAGGCAAGTCCACATTGATGAACAGGATAATCGGTCAGAAGATCGCCATTACAAGCAAGAAGCCACAGACTACAAGAAACAGGATACAGACCATATATACATCTGATAAAGGTCAGATCATATTTACTGATACGCCGGGGATTCATAATGCCAAAAATAAACTTGGCACTTTCATGATGTCAGAGGCAAAGAGTACTCTCGGAAGCGGCGATGTGATCCTCTATCTGATAGAGCCCTCCGAGTATATCGGTGATATGGACAGGGATATCATCAGGATGCTTAAGACCGTAAATGTCCCGGTTATCCTGGTTATTAACAAGATCGATACCGTGAGTAAAGAGAATGTCATTAAGGTTATTGACGCATTCAGAAATGAGCTTGACTTTAATGAGATAATCCCGATAAGTGCGTATGAAGGCAAAAATACAGGAGAACTCATTGACAATATCTATAAGTATCTCCCATACGGTCCGTATTATTACGATGAGGATCAGGTGACCGATCAGCCCATGCGCCAGATATGCGCCGAGATCATCAGGGAAAAAGCCCTTCATAAGCTTGATAAGGAAATACCCCATGGTATCGCAGTAGTGATAGAATCCATGAAATACAGGGAGACGGTAAAAAAGCCGAATGTTCATTATGAATATCCCGGTATTTATGATATAAGCGCTACTATCATCTGCGAGAGGGATTCTCATAAAGGTATCATAATAGGCAAAGGCGGAGCGATGCTGAAGACCATAGGTACCCTCTCAAGACCCGATATGGAAAAGATGCTTGAGGCAAAAGTAAATTTAAAACTCTGGGTCAAGGTAAAGGAAAACTGGCGGGACAGTGATTATCTGGTCAGAAACTTTGGATATAAAAAGGACGATGATTAATGTCGGGACAATATGTTAATGACAGTGGCATGGTAATCAGGTCCGATCCTTTTAGTGAATTTGACAGAAGAGTAGTCCTGCTGACTAAAGATCATGGCAAGATAACTGCATTTGCAAAAGGAGCCAGACGCCAGAACAATAAGCTGATGGCGGCTACAGACCTGTTTTGCTTTGGCCAGTACAGACTCTATCCGGGTAAAGAAGCATATACCATGGTTGATGCTATGCCAAAGACATATTTTGATGAGCTTAGGAATGATATATCTGCAGCTGCATACGGTATGTATTTTCTGGATGTCATGGAGTATCAGACAAGAGAAAACAATGATGAGGAGAAACTCCTGGTTCTTCTCTATATGGCATGTAGAGCTCTATTAAAGCAGGAGATAGACAACAGGCTCGTAAAATCTGTTTTTGAACTTAAGACAATCGCATTGCAGGGAGTATTTGGAGATAAAGATGATGATGAACTGAAAAAAGGTCTCTCAGAATCTGCTCTCTATGCCATAGACCTTGTTGTACATACGGATCCGAAACAGTTATTTACTTTTATGCTAAAGGATGGTCCGTTAAACGAGTTTGTCTCTTTTGTGAATAATAAAAAATCAAAAGTCTTTAACAGACATTTTAACAGCGAAGACATGATAGAAGTGCTCTGCATGTAGTCTCCGCGTTTGTTGAAAAAACGTCCGAATTTGTATATAATTCATTTTCGATGCATATATACTTATGAAATTAAGTCAGTTATTTAAAAATATCATAAAATGCAGTATAGCGATGACGGTTATCTGTATGATGACCGGCTGCGGGGACGATGAAGCCCTGGCGACCCTGTCGCGTAACAGCATAGTCATCCATGAAGATCATACAGTTGATACATATATTTCGGAGGATTTTGATACTTCTGTTTATTCAGATATTGAACTGATGGATTTCCTGAACAAAGAGGTGACGGAATACACATCATTAAATCCCGGATCAGTAACTGTAGGTGATACCAGACTTGAGAATAATCATATCAGTCTGAATATCAGTTATTCTTCGATAAAAGCCTGCAATGACAACATGGACGGTATCCTGTTTATAGGGACTGTAGGAGATGCTTTTGACAACAATGTGGATATGAATGTATCCCTGTATGTTGTGGGCGCCGGGATTAAGACTGTCGGCAAACTTGATCTTAAGGATATGAGAGATGAGAAGCTGATAGTCGTAAACGGAAAGTACACGATAAGAGCCCCCGGAAAGATAAAATACTATTCCCAGTGGATGGACCTGCTTGATGATTATACGGTTCAGCCCCTTGAGGATAAGGGAAGCTCATATTATATTATTTATGAATAATTTAATTATTATATAAGGAGTAAATTTATGGAAAAGACACTGGACAAGATTAAAAATCTTTGTAAAGGAAGAGGATTTATATATCCCGGATCTGAGATATACGGAGGCCTTGCCAACACATGGGATTACGGAAACCTCGGTGTAGAGCTTAAAAATAATGTAAAAAAAGCATGGTGGCAGAAATTTATCCAGGAGAATCCCTACAATGTAGGTGTTGACTGTGCCATCTTAATGAATCCCCAGACATGGGTAGCATCCGGTCATCTCGGAAGCTTTTCCGATCCTCTTATGGACTGTAAGGAATGTCATGAGAGATTCCGTGCTGATAAGGTTATCGAGGACTGGGCTCATGATAACAATGTTACATTAGAGTCAAGCGTTGACGGTTGGAGCGGTGAGAAGATGATGGAGTTCATCAAGGAAAAGAGCATTCCCTGCCCCAGTTGTGGTAAGCACAACTTTACTGATATCAGACAGTTTAACCTGATGTTTAAGACATTCCAGGGCGTTACGGAGGACGCTTCGGCTACCGTATACCTTCGTCCCGAGACAGCTCAGGGTATCTTTGTAAACTTTAAAAATGTACAGCGTACATCAAGAAAGAAAATTCCTTTTGGTATTGGCCAGATAGGAAAGTCATTCAGAAATGAGATCACTCCCGGTAACTTTACATTCCGTACAAGAGAGTTTGAACAGATGGAGCTTGAATTTTTCTGCGAGCCCGGAACAGATCTTGAGTGGTATGAATACTGGAAGAAATTCTGTAAAGACTGGCTCCTTTCTCTTGGCATGAAGGAAGAGGAACTCCGTTTCCGTGAGCATGATCCCGAGGAACTTGCATTTTACTCAAAGGGAACCCAGGATATCGAATATCTCTTCCCTACAATCGGCTGGGGTGAGCTCTGGGGTATTGCAGACCGTACAGATTATGACCTTACCCAGCATCAGAATGTATCAAAGCAGGATATGACATACTTTGATGAGAATAAGAATGAGAAGTACATTCCTTATGTAATCGAGCCTTCACTCGGTGCAGACCGTATGGTACTTGCATTCCTCTGCGCAGCATATGATGAGGAGAATCTCGGTACTGAGGAAGCACCTGATATCCGTACAGTACTCCGTTTCCATCCTGCAATCGCACCTGTAAAGATCGGTGTACTGCCTCTTTCAAAGAAGCTTAACGAGGGCGCTGAGAAGATTTACCAGCACCTTTCAAAGTATTACAACTGTGAGTTCGATGACAGAGGTGCCATCGGTAAGAGATATCGTCGTCAGGATGAAATCGGTACACCTTTCTGCATCACATATGACTTTGATTCCGAGACAGACAACTGCGTAACAGTTCGTTTCCGTGATTCAATGGAGCAGGAGAGAATAGCCATCGACAAGCTTGATGAGTTCTTCAGAGATAAATTTACATTTTAATGATTTTTAAAAAGTGGACTGTCATATGGCAGTCCATTTTTTAATTCAATTTTTTAAACGAATCAACTATAATTGAGATTATGCAGGAGGAAATATTATGAGACTTTTGGG
>DFKO01000225.1 GCA_002373855.1 Lachnospiraceae bacterium UBA3643 | reverse complement strand
CAACACTTCAGGATCTCGGCCGTGCAAAGTCTGTAAAGGTTCAGAAAGAGAACACAGTCATCGTTGACGGTGCAGGCAAGAAGGCTGATATCAAGGCCCGCGTGGCTCAGATCAGAAAGCAGATCGAGGAGACAACATCAGACTTTGATAAAGAGAAACTTCAGGAGAGACTTGCAAAGCTCGCTGGCGGCGTAGCTGTAATCAGAGTCGGCGCTGCTACAGAGACAGAGATGAAGGAAGCAAAACTCCGTATGGAAGATGCTTTAAATGCTACAAGAGCTGCGGTTGAGGAAGGCGTTATCTCAGGTGGCGGATCTGCATACATCCATGCTTCAAAGCAGGTTGCAAAACTTATTGAGACACTTGAAGGTGATGTTAAGACAGGTGCACAGATCGTGCTCAAGGCTCTTGAGGCTCCTCTCTTCCACATCGCTGCAAATGCAGGTCTTGAGGGATCTGTAATCATCAACAAAGTAAGAGAGTCAAAAGTCGGTGTTGGATTCGATGCTCTCAATGAAGAGTACGTAGATATGATCGCTGCCGGAATCCTTGATCCTGCAAAGGTTACAAGATCGGCTCTTCAGAATGCATGCTCAGTTGCAAGCACACTCCTCACAACAGAGTCTGTAGTCGCAACTATCAAGGAAGATACACCTGCAATGCCTGCAGGCGGAGCTCCCGGAATGGGCTACTAATGTTTTGACAACATGATGTACTAAATACTATAATAATATGCGGAAATAGGGATGGAAAAATCCCTGTTTCCGCATTTTTTATGGCATTTGGAGGTATTTACAGTGAAGAAACTTGAAGAGTATGTTATGAGTATTCCCGATTTCCCGGAGAAGGGAATCATATTTCGTGATATAACCAGCGTAATCCAGGATCCCGACGGATTAAAACTTGCCATTGATACCATGCAGGATCTCGTAAAGGATCTTGACTACAATGTGGTATGCGGTGCAGAGTCGAGAGGTTTTATTTTCGGTACACCCATTGCATATAATCAGGGCAAGTCTTTTGTCCTCATCAGAAAAAAGGGTAAACTCCCCAGAGAGACTGTTGAGCAGTCATACGATCTTGAGTACGGCAAGGCTACTATCGAGATGCATACAGATGCGGTAAAGCCCGGGGACAAAGTGCTCATCGTAGACGATCTCATCGCAACAGGCGGTACTACAGAGGCTATGATCAAGCTCATCGAAAAGCTTGGTGCAACAGTAGTGGGAATAGTAGTGCTCATAGAGCTTGAAGGCCTTAAAGGCAGAGACAGAGTTAAAGGTTACAGACTTGAGTCAGCTATCAAATACGAGGGAAAATAAATGGCGCCAAAGACCGGTGATGCGGGTAAGGTGAAGATTCCTCATACCCAGGTGGTCATCGATGATGGCCACATTGAAAAAATTGAAGAATTTCAGGCTCCCGAAGTCCTTTACAAAGAGCTGATAGAAAGAGTGAGGAAATATCATCCCTCCGATGATATCTCCTTAATTGAGCATGCCTATGAAGTGGCAAGTGAGCTTCATAAGGAGCAGGTCAGAAAATCGGGTGAACCGTATATCATTCACCCTCTTTGTGTTGCGATCATCCTGGCTGATATGGAAATGGACAAGGAGACCATTGCCGCAGGTATCCTGCATGATGTGGTGGAAGATACCGTCATGTCCCTTGAAGAGTTAAATGAACAGTTTGGAGAGGATGTAGCAGTCCTCGTAGACGGTGTCACAAAACTTAAAAATATACATCTGTCAGGAGAAAATACAGACAAGGCTCCCGACAGACTGGAAATGCAGGCGGAAAATCTCCGTAAGATGTTTCTCGCCATGGCAAAAGATATCAGAGTTATCCTGATAAAACTGGCCGACAGACTCCACAATATGCGTACTCTCAGATATCAGAAGCCGGAGAGTCAGCAGAGGATAGCGAGAGAAACCCTTGAGATATATGCACCTATCGCCCAGAGGCTCGGTATCTCCAAAATCAAGGTCGAGCTCGATGACCTCTCTCTTAAATATCTTGAGCCTGAGGTATATCAAGATCTCGTAGACAAGATTGAGGTGAGAAAAAGTTTCCGCGAGAGATATATTCAGGACATAGTTGATGAGGTCAGTTTCCATGTTAAGAATGCCGGGATAGATGCAAAGATCGACGGCCGTGTAAAGCATTTCTTCAGTATTTACAAAAAGATGAAGAATCAGAACAAGACCATCGACCAGATATACGATCTGTTTGCAGTCAGAGTTATCGTAAATACGGTCCGTGACTGCTATGCCGTACTGGGCGTGATTCATGAGATGTACAAGCCCATCCCCGGCAGATTTAAAGATTATATTTCGACACCAAAGCCCAATATGTATCAGTCACTTCATACGACGCTGATGGGTTCTAACGGTGTTCCCTTTGAGATACAGATAAGAACATATGATATGCACCGTACAGCAGAGTACGGTATCGCTGCCCACTGGAAATATAAAGAGGCATCGGACGGTAAAAAACTTGAGCTCGGTGAGGAGGAGAAACTCTCATGGCTCAAGCAGATCCTCGAGTGGCAGCAGGATATGTCGGATAATAATGAGTTCATGAAATATTTAAAGAGTGACTTGAACCTTTACTCCGACGATGTATACTGCTTTACTCCTACCGGCGATGTAAAGAACCTCCCTGTAGGTTCCACACCGATAGATTTTGCCTACAGCATCCATTCCGCTGTCGGCAACAAGATGATCGGTGCCAGGGTAAACGGAAAGCTTGTCACCATTAACTATGAGATCAAAAACGGCGATTACATAGAGATACTGACTTCCCAGAATTCCAAGGGACCCAGCCGTGACTGGCTCAATGTGGTAAAGAGTCCCCAGGCCAGGAGCAAGATAAATCAGTGGTTTAAGAATGAATTTAAGGAAGATAATGTAGTAAAGGGTCACGAACTTGTGGCTGCCTACTGTAAAGCAAAGAATATACCATGGACTGACATAGCACTGCCCGCTACAATAAAGCAGGTATATGAAAAGTACGGCTTTAAGGACGAGGATTCACTCTATGCCGCTATCGGACACGGAGCCTTAAAGGAAGGCCAGGTAATAAACCGTATCCTTGAGATATACCATCAGACTCATAAAGAGTATGTAACAGATGAGCAGGTGCTTGAGGAGATCAAGGAGGCTGCTGAAGCAAAGCCTATACTGCCCAAGTCCAAGGTGGGATCAGGCATAATAGTAAAAGGTATCGGAGGCGTGGCAGTCAGATTTGTCAAGTGCTGTAACCCTCTGCCCGGCGATGAGATAGTCGGATTTGTCACAAGGGGCAAGGGCGTATCAATACACAGGACTGACTGCGTAAACATCATCACCATGCCTGAGTATGAGAGAGAGAGACTCATAGAAGCGGAATGGGCTGTAGACGCAGAG
>DFKO01000191.1 GCA_002373855.1 Lachnospiraceae bacterium UBA3643 | reverse complement strand
CCGGCAGCACATAACAGTCTGTCATTACCTTTTTCTGAGGATCTGTACTTTCCTGATGCATTCTTGGCATTTATATAATCGGCAGAATTCTTTGCGGTCTCCTTAATAAGTGCAGAAACCATATCCTTGGTGTATCCATGGGTGGTCTCAAGCATTTTGAAATCATCTTCCTTAATCTGACCTCCTTCAAGGATCATGTCATTAAAGCATTGATACAGCTCATGCATTTCCTTAAATGATCCGAGCATTCTCTTAAATTCCGACGAATCGGTGAGACGGTTTGAATCATTGTAAAGCGTATGATATATATCATCGGCAGACTTAAGTATATCAAGAAGATTTTTGCCATATTTTTCCTCCTTCTGAGGATTCATGAGTATATCAACGGAATAATTGTATGTCCTGTTTATCGGCTTATCATACTGGGTGATCTTTACCGGCTCCGCAACCTGTTCAATGTTTTTTTTCACGAAATTATAAGCATAAGGAATATATTCAACCTTCTTGCTCTTGTCTGTCAAAACAGATGCAAATTCAAATTCCATCGCGGTCTTAAGCTGCTCATCCGTCAGATCCGCATCCTTGAATTTATCTTTTACGATAGATGAAAGAGGCTGTCCGTCGACCATGATAAGATCGGTCACCTTTTTGCCCATATCGTTGTTTGCTATACATGAATAATAGCTGTAAAGGTTGCATGCCGTATTTACATAGAGCTCATGCACGGCATCCTTGACATCCTGTGAGACATCCTTGCTGTATTCAAAACCATCCGGTATTGCCTGCATGAGACCCTTTATCTTTTCTTCGGACTGCCCTTTGGTAAAATCTGTTTTTTCAAGTCTGTATACATCAGATGATGTGTCAAGTTTGATATCCTTTACTTCCAAAGCAGCTTCATTGTAATTAACCTGCTTATTTGAATACATCGATGTAAACTTCACATCATTGATATCAAATTCCGGTTCCTTTCCGTTTAAGAAATCAGTATATTTCTTGTCATTGGCTTCTTTATCACCTACTATTTGGGGTGCGTTTGTATATATTGCGAACAATTCGAAATATGTATCTGCCAATACCTGATTATCAAGCTCCTCAAAGCTTTTTCCCTGGACGTGATCGATGAATTCCATGAGCTTCGGGTAAATAAATGCTTTATATTTATCGCCTTTATTTGCTAAATCCTGAAAGGAGCCGATACAATTTGCCAAAAGCTCAACCTTGCTGAAATTCGCCATGTTTTCCTCGCCCATTGCATCTATAACGGGACCTGAAGTGGCAGGGTCTTTCCATAACTGGGCGTATTCCTGAACAATATCTTTTACATAAACACCAAATTCAGGAAACATATCAAGATAATCAAAAGCATCACCCGGCTTCTTTATAAAATCCTTTGAAGGAATCTTCTCTGTGATTATCTTACCAACGGCTCCTGCTACCCATTTACCGAAAACAGCAGCATTTTTTGCCGCATCCGGTCGGGTTTTTCTATTGTGTTTTTCATCATAATCATAAACCGGATTCTCGATGAGGCTGTCATAAAAATCATGAAAATAACTCTTCATCTGATCCTTTGTCGGATTCTCAAGGGTTCCGTTGTCCCATTCCTTAATCTGGGAATATGATAACCCTTTCTCAGATAAAAGATACATTACAAACGGTCCTCTTGATCTTTTTGAATCACTGTTAAATCCGGCATTACGGTAAGCATTTGAATATTCGGTTGTTATTTGCTCGTCTTTAAAAAATTCTGTTACTGATCCTCTCGGCATAATCATTCTCCTTTCATACATCCATATATTGATTTTGTTTTTTGATTCTTGCCTATTATAAAATAATGACCGTTGCAAAAGTGTTGCACATTATCCAAAGACGGATTTTTTTCATTTGTTTTTTTTCATTTGTTTTCATTTGCAAGAACTATGTGATGACAAAGGTTGTAAATATCGGGGAATTATGTTAACCTTTAGGTTGTTGGTACGGAGCGTGAGTATATATATTTCCACGCTGAGCTAACCGCAATGCGTGAAAATATATATACTCACGCTCCTGATTCAAAATGTGTGAAAATATATATACTCACGCTTCTGATTCAAAATGTGTGAAAATGTATAAAATAGAGGGATGGAAAAGATGAAGATAAGAAAAATATTAACAACAGCCGGTGCTTTAATGATATCGGCTTTCATGATGTTTGGATGCGGCAACAAAAAAGCAGATGTATTAAATACATACAAGGCATCGCTTGAGAATATATATAATCAGATAAATACTACAGCCGTATCGATCAACAATATTGATGTAAACAGTGAAGCTCCGGAAGCGTCTCTGCTTAAATATATAGATGATATGAAAATTGAGATTGCTTCTCTCGCTGCCCTGAATGCTCCTGAAGGATACGAGCAGGTAACAGGTCTGGCTCAGGAAGCATTAAGCTCAATTACCCAGAGCAGCACCCTTTATCATCAGATATATGACGAGCCCGGATATATAAACTATGACGAAACAAAAGCCGGTCAGGCATTTAATTTCTACACGTACTCGATTGGCAAGCTCAACAGTATCGGCATCTTCCTGTATGGCGAGACGCCCTCAGGCAACAGCGTATCGGGACAGTCTGTATCGGGTAATTAATTATCCTCTTTCGGAGTCACCGTCTCTTTATTATCTCCGAAATCAAATATATCATCCTCATTTACAGGATTCATTTTGTCATATTCTTTATCATAATCTTCAAGTCTGTGTACCACTTTGATCTTCATGGCAGACTTCATTCTCTTTATCAGCCCGTTATACTTTGTTGAATAAAAGTCGGGAAATGACTTTAAATATCTGGTTTCAAGAGCCACAAAGGTGGTATTTACACCTTTTAATTTTACGATGAGGTTCTTGCCCTTCTGGACTATCACAAATCTGTCAAGCTCATCCTTTTTATTATTAAGTTTTTCAAGACCGCTCTCCACATAATTATCCCACGCATCATAGAGCTGCTTGCACTTTTTATTGAGATTCATCATGCTGACTGTCGTAAATACGGCATCAAGAATAAAGAATCCCCATATAAATATTGCCGCATAATATCTGACTATTATGGGCAGATGGCTCAGTCTCGTAAATACAAACGGATGGAGAAGCTTTATAAACAGTAGTACCGCAAAGCCAAAAAACAGTCCCGATACTACACTGACTCTGCCGTTTATATTAAGGGGAAAATAACTGTAATCCCAGTATCTTGCATTAAAAAGCTTTTCAAGAACGTATGAAGTCACATACTCAACAGCACATACAAGGAGGCCGGACATGACCACGATCTTGAAGCTGCTGTCTATCCCCTGGAGAAAATACATACCCATAAGGGGAGCTACAGCATATATGGGACAGTATGGACCGATAAAGCATCCCCTGTTCATAAATTTACCCTGCTCGATAAGGGAAAATATAGTGGACTCGTAGAACCATCCGATGAATGCGTAAATAAGCATGGCGCAGGTCATCGTGTAAAAATCCATATCAAGAAATCTAAAATCCGTAAAAGGCATGGGTGCCGTCAATAATATACTCATTTATTTAAAGCTCTTTTCTTTTTTAATTCGCCCTTGCCCCTTAAAGTCTCTTTAAGGGCGCAGAATTTATCTGCTATGCAAAGGAGTGCTCCCTCCCTGCATCTTGGCGGCGTAGGTGTAAGCGGAAACATATGATGCTTTATCATATCTCTCTCGATAGCGCTTAAGTCAAAATCATGACATGCATTTTTTAGGGATTTTGTGGGATGGGTATAACCGTGAATGGAATTTTCCCACGACTTTTCATGCCAGTCATAGAGGAAATAATCATGAAGCAGAGCTCCTCTTATCAGTTCCTCCTCGTTTACATCAATCTTTAATTTATATGACATATAATATGCGGTATGAGCCACGTTTATACAATGCTCACGAACTGTTGTTGAGCCGTGCTGTATAAACTCCTTATTCATGTCAAAACGGGAATCCTTTCTGGTCTCCCTAAGGATCCTGTAAAATTTCTCAAGTTTATCATCAGGGAGTTCCCTGCGTTTTCTTTTTTTATTTAAGTTCTTTTTATATTTCATGATCACTGTTCCTGAGTAAGTCTACAAGGTGGGCGCCTGCCCCGAGGAGTTCGGGACGCTCACCGTTTTTATACTGATAATCCACAAACAGGCGAAATTCGTCCTCGCTCATTTCTTTTAATGATTCTCTCATATAATCGGCAGGTCCGTCAGGAGAAAATATCCTCTCTCTCTTAAGCCCCGCTTCTTTGTTTAGCATATCTATATCAGAGAGCCTAATGTAATCGTAAATATCAGTTTCGCTGTTATGTATGACAAAATCATCATCAAGTCTGCCGCTGTCCATGCATTCTCTTGCATGATGTTCCTTAAATGCGTATGTCACCACTCCGTAATCGTTTGTAAGGTATGCGACAAAAATAATTCCGTCACTTTTTGTGATACGCTTTGCTTCGGATAATGCTGTGAGTTTGTCTTCTCTCCCAAACAGATGATACATCGGTCCGAAAAGAAGTGTTATATCATATTCCCCACTGCCAAGTTTTTTTAATTTAAGGGCATTGCCTTTATGAGCTTTGACAAGGGGGTAATTCTGTTTTAATCTGCCAAGATTATGCTGGATAAGCTCTACGGCAGATACATCATATCCCCTCTCGGAAAGCGGTCCGCAGTACGCTCCCGTTCCCGCTCCTATATCTGCAATCTTTATATCCTTTTTATCCCTGCCGGACTTAATAAGCCTGTCAAGATATTCATCTATATATCGCATGGTATTGATATACTCAATCATGCCATGTCTTGATTTAAGTCTTTTATCTTCGTTAAATTTATTATAATGCTCAAAAAGATAATCCATGCTGCTATATCTTTACTCTATATTTTCTTAATTCCCGGAAAATCGATTAATTATATCATATTTTCTGATTTATGAGAACGAAAAATACTCCTGCCACGCTGAGCACACGCTCCGCTGCGCAATGCGTGTCAGAAGTATTTTTCGTTCTGCCAGGTATATGAATGTGGAATCCGGCAAAAAAATATCCCCCGGTGTGCATTGCGGATAGCTCAGCGCACCGGGGGATATTTTTTATATAGCCAAGTAAAACTCTGATTTAGAACTTGCCGGCCTTAGCAGCCTCTTCGATAGAAA
>DFKO01000238.1:1615-7511 GCA_002373855.1 Lachnospiraceae bacterium UBA3643 | reverse complement strand
GAGCTGCCTTTATCTCCTCTGCCTTGGCCTTTATCTTACGCGGCAACTCATCATAAGAGGTGCTCAAGAATTCAAGGGTATTACCGGCTTCTTTAATTATTCTGTTTATCAGTCTTGAATGTTTAAAGTTAGGTTTTTGAGTCATATATATCTTCCCTAAAAACGCTCACCAAATTGGTGAGCGCTGTCATACACAATATGTTTGCGTTGTCATTATACTACAAACAATGATTTTTCATCCATCATTTTCCTAAATTTTTCAGGGCTGATACCAAATCTTGAAGCCGCTTTCTCTATCGAAATATCTCCATCTTTAACTAATTCCATATATGCTAACAATTGGCCCTCTTCACGACCTTCTTCGCGGCCTTCTTCGCGGCCCTCATCTTTTGCATCTTGCAGAGCAACCCATTCTCTCATATATTGTGTCCTCCATAACTCATTACGTCTGCCTATCATAACAGCTTCATCTATTTTTTTCGTAAGTCGACCTGTCGGTTTTCCATTTCTGATATACAGATATAGTTCCTTTAGTTCATCCGACACATCATTTCCGTCATAGGTGCAATTAAAAAATGTTTTTGCTGTACCATCATTAAGGAAAATGTCTATTTTTTCATCACATCTCTCGTGAAAAGTATATTTACATAATCCCTGCCTAAATGGATCAAACGTACATATAAATATTACATCACTATGTGGCAATGTTTTGTAAGAATTCTTCTTTTCCAAAAAATCAACATCTATAGATGCCTGATAAAACCTGCTTCTCTGTGGTAATTGATGAGATTCAATGGTTTTCTTATTAAGATTTTCCATTTCAACATCATATACCGAACCGTCACTGTCTTCATTGTAAACATCAAGTCTTATGGGCTTTCCACTGGATGTATACTTAATTTCTTTTTCTGTTTCAACAGTTGTCAGTATGTCTACATCCCTTTGTAAAAGGCATTCCAATACCTCTCTACAAAGCCCGGAATCTTCCATAACTTTTCCGAACATAAAATTGTCAGAAAATACCAATTCTTCAAATTTTTTCATCATTCTCTGTTTTACCATATATATGCTCCTTTCGATAAATAAAATATGACCAGGAACAATGACCGGTAAAACAACTGTCTCATCATTCCTGCTAAAAAAGTGGGATGGGTTCCATAAGCAAGAATTTCTGAAACTAAATGAATGACTAAAATGATTAAATAAAAATATACTACTGAAAATCCGCTTACAAATTTATTATAACACAACTAAAGATAATATATGAATCTATTTTTACATATCCTAAACACAAAAACTCCCACCATAATGGTGGGAATCGTCATAGGTGTGCGTATGAGCTTCTGTCCCGGACAATTAACGGTGCGTATTTAGCATACGACGAAATCCACTGCTTACATCCTCTTATGATTTGAGACAGGGCTGCGAGACGGATGCTTTTCCCGGCTCGCATGGCTCAAATCATTAGAGGGATGTTGGCAGTTAGTTTGGCGTATGCGTTGCACCGGTCCGGGGCAGAATTCATACGCACATCCGGACGTTCCACACCTCTCTCAAAAACCTCTTGCCATCTCCCCCTTTTGGTTATATCCTATCTTTAATCAGA
The DNA here is from genome assembly GCA_002373855.1 of Lachnospiraceae bacterium UBA3643. GTDB lineage: Bacteria > Bacillota > Clostridia > Lachnospirales > Lachnospiraceae > NK4A136. The sequence continues at coordinate 5,905 of DFKO01000238.1, read as the reverse complement.
AGGTCTGATTTCCGGACCCCATCCCAGCTGATTAAATATGAGTGAAGAAAAACGTTTTTATCTGGACGGTTTTATTTTTAATTTAAAACGTCGTCCTCTGGCTTTAATATGCCTGATCATTGTCACAGGCATATTTATTTACGTGCATGTTTTTTATAAATTACCTGAAACGGTGCTTTATGAAGAGGGTGAATATATAACCCTGACAGGCTATGTCACGGATAAGCAGATCAAAGATGACAAACTGTTGATATATATGAAAAAAGCTTTCTGTGAATCCGGAAGCATCAGTGTCATATGCTATTTTTCGTATGATGGAAATGATGGGACCATGCCTGAAACCGGCTCCTATATTTCCGTATCAGGTAAAGCCGGTGCATTTAAAGAAGCATCAAATCCCGGGGAGTTTGATTTAAGGAAATATTATAAGTCTCTCGGATATGACATGCCTGTATATAAATGTAAATTAAACGGCAAATCTGCCGAATACTCTCGGTATAGAGAATATCTATTTAACCTGAAGCAGAACCTGATCAGGATATCACTTGTCTGCTTTGGAGAAACAGACGGTACAATCATCAACGCCATGCTCTTTGGCGATAAGGCCTCCCTTGATGCAGATGTCAAGGATTTATACCAGAGCAGCGGTATTGCCCATATCCTGGCCATAAGCGGCCTTCACATCAGTATAATCGGTATGGCGATATTTACAATTCTACGAAAACTCCGTATCCCGCTCCTGATCTGCATACCGGTCAGTGTGTTTATCATAATCAGCTACGCATATATGATTGGGCCCGGAGTATCCGTATTCAGGGCAGTATTCATGTTTATCATGATGCTCCTTGCAAAACCCCTTCACAGGACATACGACAGTCTGACAGCGCTTTCCATTGCCGCACTTATACTGACTGTCAGTAATCCTCTTGTCCTTTGCAATGCAGGTTTTTATATGTCATTTATGGCTGTAATCGGCATCAGAATATTTTCATCAGTATTATCCTCAGATTATGAATTCATGCATCCGTGGATAGGTAAACTCATTAACAGTTTTCTCTCATGCCTTTCGGTCAGCCTTTTTACTTTTCCGTTAATTGCTTTTTATTATTATGAATTTCCGCCATATTCCGTACTGATAAATATTCTGATAATCCCCCTTATGAGTGTGCTTATCATACTGGCCATCATTACGATGGTTTCTGCTTTTATCTTTTATCCGTTTGCAAAAATCCCGGGATATGTCTGCCATATCATTCTGATGATTTACGAAAATGTCTGCAATATATCTCTGAACCTCCCATTTAGCAGGATAATCACAGGCCATCCTCATTTTATAAAACTCTGTATCTATTACCTTGCCTGCATTACGCTTATCTGCATCTCACTTTATCTTGCTTATCACAGGGAGGATGACATTCTTGAAAAGTACGGCTTTCACAGATTTCTTCTAAAATTCAGTTTCGGAAAGCGCCTTGGCATAATCCTGACCCTGCTTGTATTATTTATCCCCGTGCACTTTGGCATAGACATAACCATGATTGATGTGGGCCAGGGCGACGGCTTATGTATCAGATACGGTAATGCTGCTTTTATGATAGACGGTGGCAGTTCCAGCAATGACATGATGACCGACTATGTCCTGGAGCCGTATTTAGAATATAACGGGATATCAGAGATTTCCTACTGGATGGTATCCCATCCCGACGCAGACCATTACAGCGGGCTTCTTGATATTTTAAATGATTATAAAAAATACAATTTCAAAATCAGGAATATTGCCCTGCCGGGCTCCGCAACGATAAAAGAAGATGCCAAAGATATTATTGACACAGCATCTTCACTTGGAATTAATATTCTTTATTTAAGCCGGGGAGACACCCTAAAGTTTAAAGACCTTACATTTGATGTCATCAATCCGCCTGCAGGATACTTATGTGAAGATAAAAATGAATACTCTATGGTTTTATATATGCAGTATGGAAATATCCGGGGACTGCTTACAGGTGATGCCACCATGGAATCGGAGAAATTATATACGGAATATGCATTTAATAATAATATAAACCTAAGCAACCTGACCTTCCTGAAGGTTGCACATCACGGCTCGGATACTTCATCAATGGAGAGCACCATAAATCTGCATAATCCCCGTATCGCACTGATATCATGTGCTGCACATAATTCATACGGTCATCCAAAGCAGGTTGTCATAGACAGGCTAAAAAATACGGGTGCCGGTATATTACTGACACCCGAACTCGGAGCGATAACGCTTAAATTATATCATGACAATGTAACTGTAAACTCTTACAGACAATGATCAGATATACAATATCTGAAAAATAAAAAATCAGGCATGAAATTTTTATAATATCACGCCTGATTACCTCTGTTAGCCGGTATTCTGACCGTAAATACGGTGCCCTTGTTTTTCTCGCTCTCACATTTGATTGAGCCTCTGTGGAGCAGTATGATTTTTCTCGTAATAGGGAGACCGAGTCCCGTTCCGCCTATCTCTTTGGAATGGGATTTATCCACTCTGTAAAACCTCTCATAAATATGGGGCAGGGATTCTTTCGGTATACCTATTCCGTTATCGCTCACTTCTATCACAAGGAACTGATGCTCTACATTTGTAAATACTCTGACCGTACCCTCTCTGTGATTATATTTGATGGCATTCTCAATCAGGTTTGTGATGGCCAGCGTCATCTTTACCTCATCTATGTCAGCATAGATGTTTTCTGCGGTAGTCTCAAAGACAATCTCGACATCACTCTCATTAGCAATCGGTGTAAGTCTCTTGTTAATGAGCTCGATCATGCCGTTTACTTCCACTCTCTCAAGGTTCAGGCCCTCCTTGCCCTGATCCATGTGGACAAGTGTTAATAGATCCGTGATTATCTTGTTTTCCCTGTCTATCTCATCGGCTATATCCGTCATGAAATCCCTGTACATCTCGATGGGCGCATCCCCCTGAGTGATGAGGGAATCTGCCAGTACCTTCATGGCTGCCAACGGTGTTTTTAACTCATGTGAGACATTTGATACAAATTCCTGACGGGAGTCATCCAAGGATTTGAGTCTCGACCTCTGGGCGTTAAAAGACTTTGCAATACCTTCTGTCTCATAATATCCCTCCGGCAGTATATCGCTGTCCTCAAAACTGGCGACGCTCTCTATTGCTTTTGAGAGATGGTTGAGTGGCATCGAGAATAGTACTGCGACCACATACGACAGTCCTCCGTATATGATCCATGTGACAAATACTATTAACAGGCTCCTGCTCTTCATCTTCTTCATCTCATTATTCAGATTCTGAAGGGAAGCCTGGACATATACCGTCCCCTTTGGATGAATCGTGTCCACCTGCCTGTAATATATCGGTACGGAGACATTTATATATCCGCCTGTCTCATCGACGCTGGCAGCTTCATTGCCTCCCATTGCCCTGAGTACCTGCTCGGAATCAATAAAGCCTCCGACATTTTTTGAGTATGAATCATATATGATCCTGTACTGGGAATCAGTCACCATGACCCTGCCTTCCGCCAGGACCACCAGCAGTGACAGCTCGCTCCTTATGCTCTCTGATGTCTGGTCTCCCATAAAATCGTATGCTTCCATATGGTTTGCGACTGACTGAACCTTTGACAAAAGCTCATTTGTCTTGGCCTCAAGATTTCTCTCATATATATTGCTCATCATCAGGCCACGCATCACAAAAAGAACAGCTGCTCCCAGCACAAGCAAAACTGTAAGCAGCTGAATTTTTAAACTGTGCAGAAATTTATGACTTTTTATAAAACTTCTGATTGCTTTTAGCAATGATATCCCTCCGGTCTTTATGACTGACCGTTATAGAAGTATCCGAGTCCCCACTTGGTCTGGAGATATTTAGGGCTGCTCGGCTGTTCCTCTATCTTTTCTCTGATACGTCTGATATAAACATCCACGCTTCTCTCATCACCGGCTCCGCCATCTCCCCATATCTCTGCGAGGAGGTCTGCTCTTGAGTATACCTTGCCGGGATTGAGTACCAAAAGTTCAAGTATCTCAAACTCTCTCTGGGTCAGGTTGACCTCGTCATCCATGATAAATACGCGCCTGTTGCTCACATCAAAACAGAAATCACCGTTTCTGATCTCGCTGACTTTCTGCTTTTTCCGGATCGAATCGTTACGGCGCAGAACCGCTTTAATACGTGCCTTTACCTCAAGAACATTAAAAGGTTTTGTGATATAATCATCTGCTCCGCTCTCAAAACCGAGAATCTTGTCCATATCCTCG
>DFKO01000238.1:0-1567 GCA_002373855.1 Lachnospiraceae bacterium UBA3643 | reverse complement strand
TCTTGTCCATATCCTCGCCCTTGGCCGTCAGCATGATGATAGGTATATCAGAGTATTCTCTGACCTGCTGGCATACTTCCATACCTGATACCTTGGGGAGCATCAGGTCAAGGAGGATCGCATCATATTTAACAAGCGAGCACTTTGTGAGTGCTTCCTCTCCGTCATATGCCTCATCGACATCAAATCCATCCTGGATAAGAGAATATTTAAGTCCCTTTACAATAGCTTTCTCATCATCGACAACAAGAATCTTTTTACCCATTTTTATTCATACTCCTTAATAATTAACGAACTGTAATCAAACCGGATATTTTAGAATAAATACCGTCTCCTATCCCCGAAACCTGTTTTATCCCTTCCACATCAGAGAAAGCTCCGTGCTCATCACGATACGCGATAATGGCCGACGCTTTTGACTCGCCTATACCGTTTAAGGTCATCAGCTCCTCTTTTGTGGCCAGATTGATATCAAGCAGTCCGTCACTTGTATAATGGCTGAGGCAATCGTCTCCTCCAGCCGCCTCATACATCATAAACGCTGTCTCTTCTCTGGTATAGATCATATACCTGGTCCCGTCTGTGAGTATCTCTGCCAGATTGGCATAATCTCTGTCTGCATCATCGCGAAAGTCCCCTGCCATCAGCACGGCGTCATACAGCCTTGAACCTGCCGGCAGTTCATACAGTCCCGGACTGTTCACGGCTCCGCCAACATGCACAAAGACACTGCCCTCTTCGGCCGGCTTTGTTTCATCTGCCGATACGCTATCCACTATAGGCAAAACATCGCCGTCTCCCGCTTCAACAAGGACGGGAGCACTCCCGGTGCAGCCAGGCAGTGCCAGCATGATTACACATCCGCATAAAACATATTTTATTGTATTTAATATTTTCATAAAAGCCTCCTGCTTTTGTTTGGAGACTTTTTCAGGCAAACAATTTTAAATCAGGGAGCCAGCTGCTCCTCCATTTCCTGCTGAAGTTCAAGGACACTCGTATCCGGATCCTCTCCTTCCCATATCAGCGTATATGTCCGCTCAAGCTCGATCCAGAAATTGCCAAGACCCAGGAGTTTTGGCAGCTGAACCGACTGCTTGTACATATCACGGACCAGATCGGTCGCATCAACCACGTAATCTTCCTGACCGTTTACTGCAGGGAGCTTTCCCGTTCTGGCAAAGAAAGTATCAATATATTCATTTGAGACAAATCTGGCGAAATCATCTGCTTCCCTGCCATGAGTAGAAAAGCCGTTTAATATGATCGCATTTGTCGTGGACAATCCCACTGCCTCATGATCCGAATCAACAGCCGGAAGTGATGCCACGCTGTAATCCCACTGGAAATCACCTGCATGCTTTGCCATATCAAGTTTGGCGAGAGCGTCAGATGTAGCTATTATAAACAGGGTTTTGCCGGATATAAATGAGTCAAGTACATTCTCGTATGAGCTGGTCGCCGCATCTATCGAGAAATACTGATTGAGTCCCTGATACATCTGCATACACGCAACCGTATCATCATTATAAATCTCTATGACTCCCGGATCATCTCCGTTAATACC
>DFKO01000121.1 GCA_002373855.1 Lachnospiraceae bacterium UBA3643 | reverse complement strand
GAGGTTCTCGTAGCCCTCTCTATCAGTGCGGCTACAGATGAAAATGCAAAGCGTGCACTCAGCCAGCTCTCTAATTTAAGAGGCCTTGATGTACACTCAAGCGTCATCCTCTCCCAGGTAGATATAAATATATTCAGAAAGCTCGGAGTGAACCTGACAAGCGAGCCTGTATACCAGACTAATTCGCTTTATCATAATTAATTTTAAGGAGTAATCCTGATGTTATTACACAGAAACAAAAGGCGTGTCTATGAGGACAATGCCGAAGGCAGCAACAGAAACAATAATGAAAATAACGGCGGAAACGGCAGCGGTTCCGGCAGCGGCAAGGACAACAGGAGCGGTAATTTCCTGCTCTTTTCGGCAGTTACTATAATCGCACTGCTCTGCATCAGTTATTTTCTCCGGCTCACCGGCAGCAGCTCATCCCAGGAGATATCGTACAACGAGTTTATCACCATGGCAGAGTCCGGCAAGGTTGAAAAGATCGAGATAAATTCCGACAGTATCCATATCACCCCAAAGGATAACGGCGGTACGGATATGGTGCCCGGAACCACGTATTATACGGGTCTTGCGGAAAATGTCGAGACAGTCACAGAGCGTATGCTTGAGGCCGGTGTAGTAGTTAATACAAAAGTTGAGGACGGATCGAGTATCATCATCTCCATCCTGCTTACCTATGTCCTCCCCATCCTCATCATGTGGGGACTCCTCAGCCTCCTCTTCAGACGTATGTCAAAAGGCGGCGGCGGTATAGGACCCTTTGGCGTCGGCAAGACTACGGCAAAGCTCCACGGAGACAAGGATACGGGTATCACATTTAATGAAGTAGCCGGCGAGGAGGAAGCAAAAGAGTCCCTCGTCGAGATAGTAGATTTCCTTCATAATCCCGATAAATATGCAGACATCGGTGCCAAGATCCCTAAGGGCGCACTCCTTGTGGGACCTCCCGGTACAGGTAAAACCCTCCTTGCAAAAGCAGTAGCAGGAGAGGCCAAGGTACCTTTCTTTTCACTGGCCGGTTCTGACTTTATCGAGCTCTATGTAGGTGTCGGTGCATCGAGAGTACGAGACCTATTTAGGGAAGCAGAGAAAAATGCACCCTGCATCATATTTATAGATGAGATTGATGCCATCGGCCGGAGCCGTGATTCAAAGTACGGCGGCGGTAATGAAGAGCGGGAGCAGACACTTAACCAGCTCTTATCAGAGATGGATGGTTTCGATGCGAGAAAGGGTATCATTATCTTAGCAGCAACAAACAGACCTGAGATCCTCGACAAGGCACTCCTGCGTCCCGGACGTTTTGACAGGCGGGTCATCGTGGAGGAGCCTGACCTTAAGGGCAGAGTAGAGATCCTCAAAGTCCATGCCAAGAATGTAAAGATGGATGAGACAGTAAACTTAGAGGAAGTAGGTCTTGCAACAGTCGGAGCCGTAGGTGCCGACCTTGCAAATATGATAAACGAGGCAGCCATCCTGGCAGTAAAGCGTGGCAGGGCCTTTGTAAACCAGAAGGATATGCTGGACGCAGTAGAGCTCGTCAGCATGGGTAAGGAAAAGAAAGACAGGATCCTCTCAAAGAAAGAGAGAAAGATCGTATCATATCATGAAGTCGGTCATGCACTCATTACCGCTCTTCAGAAAAATACAGAGCCTGTCCAGAAGATCACTATCGTACCAAGGACTATGGGTACCCTCGGATATGTCCTCAGCTATCCTGAGGAGGAAAAGTTTACCCAGACTGAGAAGGAGCTTAGGGCAGAGCTCGTATCCCTCCTTGGAGGCCGGGCAGCAGAGGATATAGTATTTGACACTGTTACCACAGGTGCAGCCAATGATATAGAGAAGGCAACGAGAATAGCAAGGGCCATGGTGACCCGTTTTGGTATGAGCAAAAAGTTCGGACTCATGGGTCTTGAGACAGTTGAGAGCCAGTACCTTGATAACAGGGCATCTCTTAACTGCGCTGATGAGACCGCTGCCATGATAGACGAAGAGGTCATGAAGATCTTAAAGGACAGCTACAAGGAAGCCAAAAAGCTCCTTAAAGAAAACAGGGATATCATGGACAAGATCGCAGATTATCTCATCCAGAAGGAGACGATCACAGGTCACGAATTCATGGAGATCTTCTGCAGGGAAAAGGGCATCCCCATGCCTGCAAAGGATAAGGGTGAGGAAGCACTTAACTCTCTTGCACCAAAGGAGAAGGAAAAAGAACCTGAGGTCATCTTAACGCAGGAGCCGGAAACTCCTGTTAATAACAGCGAGAGTGACAAAAAAGAATCTGACATAAAAGAACCTGTCACAAAAGAACCTGACACTAAGGATGATGACAGGGAAGATGATTCAAAAGGCGGTCCGTCAGGAGAAGATAAATCCGAGATGGAAAAAGATCTCGACGATATGGAAAAGCGTCTTGAGGAAGAGTTTAGAAATATATTAAAAAACAGATCATCAAAGAAATCAGACGAGCAGTAAATGGGCAATTATCATGAGTTATCTGAAAAAATCATAAAGCAGATAGAATATGACAGAAAAGAACATGTCACATTTGATTATGCATGCAGGGATGAGGATGTCATCAGGAAATATGACAATCCCCATGATTACGGAAACATCCTGCGTCCCGCTTTTGTGAGAGATGTCGAGAAGATAATGCACAACCCGTATTATACGAGATATGCAGACAAGACTCAGGTCTTTTCGTTTATAAAAAATGATGATATCTCAAGGCGGGCCCAGCATGTCCAGCTCGTAGCCAGGATAGCCAGAAATATCAGCCGTATCCTCGGGCTTAACGGAGATCTGACAGAGGCCATAGCCCTCGGCCATGATATAGGCCATACACCGTTTGGTCATGCGGGAGAGAGAAATCTCTCAGACCTTTATCAGAAATTTGCAGGCAGATATTTTAATCACAATATCCAGAGCGCCAGGGTATTTAATACCATCTTTCCTTCAAATATCAGCATGCAGACTTTAGACGGCATCATATGCCATAACGGCGAGCTGGAGCTAAAGGAATACAGGCCAAAGAAGTATGACAGAAATGATTTTGCCCTCTTTGAGCAAAAGATGGAGGAAGCATATACAGATCAGTCAGCCATAGAGCGGATGATACCGTGCACTTTGGAAGGGTGCGTGGTCAGGGTATCAGATATCATCGCCTATGTAGGCAAGGACAGACACGACGCTGAAAAGATCGGGATGATAGACAATATCGATATCTTTGACGGTGACAGAATAGGCAGGACAAACTCTGAGATTATCAACAACATGACGGTAAACATCATTGAGAACAGCTACGGCAAACCGTACCTGGCCATGGATGATGATTTCTTTGAAGCTCTCAAGAAATGCAAGAAAGAAAATTATGCCCTCATATATAAAAAGGATGAGCTCAACGCCGTAATAAAAGAGCAGATATATCCGATGATGGATATGCTATATGAGAGATTCAGAAACGATCTCATAAATAAAGACGAATCATCAGCTGTATATAAACATCATATCGCCTATATAGCGCAGATGGCAAAGTTTACCCATAACAGGGTAGACTACGCGGGTCTACCTGCAGACGATATAGTTGTCGATTATATCGCCTCCATGACAGACGATTATCTGGTGGATCTGTTCGCATTTTTATATCCTGATGATAAGCACCATGTTGAGTACAGGGGATATTTTGAGGATCTGAAAAATTAAAAAAGTATGATTTAAGGGAAGAATAGCATACATATGTATTCTTTATACCAATTATTGAAAGGGGTTTTGTAAAATGTCCAAGATCGCGATAATAACCGCAAGGGGCGGATCAAAGAGAATACCAAAGAAAAATATCAGGGACTTTTGCGGAAAGCCCATCATCGCATATAGCATAGAGGCAGCCATTAAGAGCGGACTCTTTGACGAGGTCATGGTATCGACAGACAGCGAGGAGATAAAGGAGATCGCCGTTAAGTACGGTGCAAGCGTACCCTTTATGAGGAGCGAGTCTACCAGCAATGACTATGCCACTACGGCAGATGTAATCAGGGAAGTCATCGCAGAGTATGAAAACCTCGGCAAAAATTTTGATACTATATGCTGCATTTACCCGACAGCACCTTTTGTGACGGCAGATAAATTAAAGGCTGCCATGTCAGAGCTTGATGAAAAGGACGGAGACTCACTGATGCCGGTGGTACCATTTGGATTTCCGCCCCAGCGCGCCGTGGTCATCAGTCAGGGCCATGTATCATACAAGTATCCTGAGTATGCCATGAAGCGCAGCCAGGATCTGGAGAGACTCTATCATGACTGCGGTCAGTTTTATATATGCAGGACGGAAGTATTTAAGAGGAGCGGTTCTCTCCTTGCCGGCAGGACTGTAGCCATGGTCATGCGTGAGGAGGAGGTCCAGGATATAGACAATGAATCGGACTGGGCAATAGCTGTAGCAAAATACAAGGCATTCAGACCCGGCGAGCATAAGTGATTTAATAAAAATAAATATGAAGGAAATAGCACCTGATAAAAAAACCAAAAAAACAGTTATATTCAGAACAGACGGCAACAGCAAAATCGGCATGGGTCATATATACAGATGCCTGTCAATCGCTGACGGACTTTCAAAGAAGGGTATCATGAGCCTTTTTATGCTGAGCAATTATGAGATGATGGATCTCATAATCAGGAGAGGCTTCAGTGTAATCAATCTTAACTCCGACTCGGACGATATGGAATCTGAGGTTTATATTGCAAAGAGTTATGTCAGGGATTCAAACATACCCTTTTTAATTATCGATTCATATTCTGTGACAGAAAACTATCTGGCAGAGATGAGGCAGGTCTGCAAAGTGGCATATATAGATGATGTGCTGGCATTTCCGTATAAAGTTGATTATCTCATTAATTACAATCTGTATGCAGATATCACCGATTATGAAAGGCTCTATGAGGGAACGGATATGCCCCGTCTCCTCCTTGGCAGCAACTATGCTCCTCTTAGAGAAGAGTTTGACGATGACCTTAGCAGGACTGTAAATGAGAAAGTAAAAGACGTGCTCGTATCTACAGGCGGAGCGGATACTCTTGGCGTAGCGGTCAGGTTTGCCGAGTATTTAAAATCTCAAAATGATAAGGAATATACATATCATTTTGTCGTAGGCGGCGCGAGTCCTTACTATGATGAATTAAAAAAGATAACGGACGGTACGGAAAATATCGTTATACATAAAGATGTGACGGAGATGAGGGAGCTCATGATGAGCTGCGATATGGCTCTGTCTGCATCGGGCTCTACCCTGTATGAGCTGTGTGCCTGCGGCGTACCTGCCGTCACATATGTGGTGGCTGACAATCAGTTAAGGGGCGCGGAGATTTTTAATGAAAAGGGACTGATGATATCCATCGGTGATATCAGGGGCAGGGACGATATATGTGAGAAAATGTATACCGCTCTAAAGGACCTTGGAGGAGATTATCCGGGTCGAAAAGAGATGACGGAAAAAATGCAGTCGCTTATCGATGGCAGGGGAGCCATGCGTATAGCGGAATTTATAGAGAAGGTTTTTTAAAGGGTTATCAGTATTATAAGTGTAAAGGAGGAGGATAGTATGAAGGTACTTATTACATCAGTCGGACTCGACGTGGCGGTTAATCTCATCAGATATTTTAAGAAAGCCGGAGATACGGTTATCGGTGCGGATATAAACCCCTACGGCTATACGGCAGGCAGCGTTCTGGCCGATGAGTATGAGCAGACCACATTTGCTCTTGCTCCCGATTATATAGACAAGATGGCAGGTCTCATCGAGCGCAAGGAGATAGACATATTTATACCCGTCAATGATCTGGACGTATATCAGGTATCAAAAAATATAGACAGGATACCGTGCAAATGCATAGTGCCATCTGTTGATGTCATCTCCATGGTCAGGGATAAACTTGTCTGCAGTAAAAAGATCCACGAGCTCGGATTAAACGTCCCCGATTTCCTCGGCAAGGATGATGATACAAACAGGGTACTACGTGACCGTATCAGTGCAGGCAGCAAAGGCATTAAATTTTTCTCAAAGGGAGCCATAGTACCCGTGTACGATCCGGAGATTAGCTTCCTCCAAAAGACCATTAAAGGTCAGGAGTATACAGTGGATGTACTGGCTGATGAGGACGGCAAACCATACTACATCGTACCCAGGATCAGACTGGAGGTCAGGACAGGTACGGCTACAAAGGTCCAGATAGAAAATGACGAGAGCCTTATAGGAGATGTCCGTAAGCTCCTTGAAAACATAAAGCTCCCCGGATTTTCAAACATTCAGTTCATTAAAGATGAAAAAGGCGTAAACTGGTTTATCGAGATCAATTACAGGTTCTCGGGAGGCGGCGCCACTACCCTCGCTGTATGCCCGGAAGTCCTCGAGGCGTTCAAGACTATCTGCAAGGGCAAAAAGCCTGTTCAGGAATTTAATGAGGGCGTAAAGTGGGGCAGCATCGTTGCGAGATATTATGAAGAGACGGTGTACAGCCGTTAAAGTGACTGTATCTGCCCAGGTATTTGATGAACAATATGAATTGTGATAAACTTTCCCCGTGAAATGAAATATCATCCCGAGGAAAATCTGCCTGCAGAATTATCCGAGGATCTTTAATAAAAACATACAAGGAGTAAAAAAATGAGCGAAACATACAGCCCCGTTAAAGAAGGAAAAGTCCGTGAGATCTATGATATAGGAGACTCTCTTATACTGGTTGCCACAGACAGGATCTCATGCTTTGATGTCATCCTCAACAATACTGTTACAAAAAAGGGAACAGTCCTCACACAGATGAGCCGTTTCTGGTTTGATATGACAAAGGATATCCTCCCCAATCATATGATCTCCACTGATGTAAATGACATGCCCGAATTTTTCAGACAGGATAAATATAACGGCAACAGCATGCTCTGCAAAAAGCTCACGATGCTTCCCATCGAGTGTATCGTCCGGGGATATATAACGGGCTCCGGCTGGGCCAGCTACAAGGAAAACGGCACGGTATGCGGCATAAAGCTCCCTGAGGGACTTAAGGAATCTGACAAGCTCCCCGAGCCCATTTACACACCGTCCACAAAAGCCGAGATAGGCGATCATGATGAGAATATCTCATACGAGCAGTCTGTGGATTATCTTGAGAAGAGATTCCCCGGCAAAGGCGAGGAGTATGCTTCAAAGCTTAAGGAATATACGATCGCTCTTTATAAGAAATGTGCTGATTATGCTCTCTCAAAGGGCATCATCATAGCAGATACAAAATTTGAGTTCGGACTCGATGAAGACGGCAATATCGTGATCGGCGATGAGATGCTGACACCGGATTCATCAAGATTCTGGCCCCTTGAGGGATATGAGCCGGGACACGGCCAGCCCTCATACGATAAGCAGTTTGCAAGAGACTGGCTTAAGGACCCTAAAAATGAAGGTCACGGCTGGACACTCCCTCAGGATATAGTGGATAAAACTATCGCTATTTATTTAGAGGGTTACGAAAAACTTACAGGCAAAAAATTAGTTTAATTTTTCAGATAATAAAAGGAGAAGGTTATGGCAAGTATCAGCCTCCAGAGAATCATCGACAAGATGAAGCTGACCAATCTGACACCGGAGATAGATATCAGCAAGATTCGTATCACGGTTCCCGATATCAACAGACCGGCCCTTCAGATGGCAGGTTATTTTGAACATTATGAGTCAACACGACTTCAGATAGTAGGCTTTGTGGAGTATTCATATATGGAGAGTCTCCCAGAGGAAAAGCAGGAGGAAGTATATACAAATCTCCTTAATTTCCCCACACCTGCATTTGTATTTTGCAGGGATTTGGAGCCCAATGCATTATTTAGAAAAAAGGCAGTTGAGCAGGGTATACCCCTGTTATCCACATCCAAAGCAACATCGACATTTATGGCGGAGGTCATCAGATGGCTCAATGCCAAGCTGGCTCCATGCATCACGGTACACGGCGTACTTGTAGATATCTACGGCGAGGGTGTCCTCATCATAGGTGAGTCAGGTATCGGTAAATCCGAGGCAGCCATTGAGCTTATAAAGCGTGGTCACCGACTGGTTACAGATGATGTAGTCGAGATACGTAAGGTGTCTGAGGAGACCCTGATAGGCAAGGCTCCTGCTGTTACAAAGCATTTCATTGAGCTGCGTGGTATCGGTATCGTCGATGTAAAGGCACTCTTTGGTGTATCATCAGTCAAGGAGGATCAGGAGATCAACCTGGTGATCAAGCTCGAGGAGTGGTCTAAAGATAAAGAGTACGACCGCCTCGGCATGGAGGAGGAATATATCGAGTACCTTGGCAACAAGGTTGTATGTCACTCGATCCCCATCAGACCGGGACGTAACCTGGCAGTTATCTGCGAGTCGGCAGCAGTCAACCACAGACAGAAAAAGATGGG
>DFKO01000020.1 GCA_002373855.1 Lachnospiraceae bacterium UBA3643 | reverse complement strand
GGTAGAGCACTTGACTTTTAATCAAGTTGTCGGGGGTTCGATTCCCCCGTGTCTCACTTGAAAACTATCTTGAAAAATCTTTAATCGGACTTTTCAAGATTTTTTTTGTTATAATGAATGAAAAGGGGATTTATATGAATAAAAGAAACAGCAATATGCTATGGGCAGTGGGAATAATATTTCTGACAATCTTTACGTGCGTGTGCAACTTTGCGCTTTATTTGATGGAAAAACCCAAGACCCCTGATCAGCTTATAGTTGACGGCGCTGATTTTACCCCTGCGGTTGAGCTTGGCGAAAACATGATACAAGGTGCGGCTGTATTCTTAATGACAATCGGATACGGCATAGCTATCATAATATTATCTCTTGTCATCTGTCTGATATTAAGATTTCTGGTAATAAGGAAAATCTCAGGGGATGCGGTTGATTACAGAACAAAAATGAACCTGTTCAAGATTATGGCTGTTTTATCCGTTGTTATCAGTCTGGTGTTTACAGCCTTTAAACTCATGTTTTCTTCCTTTGTATATACGGGACTCTGGACTCTTATCGCATATCTGATATTAATTATTCCGCTAAAGAAGTTACATGAATCGGGGCTTTCGGGCAATGAGGTATAGCCTTTTTACACGTAAATTGGTAAAATAATCTTTAGACGTTAAAAGGGAGATTATATTCTTTTCGGGAATATATCGAGAGGAAAATGGGACATATTTTTTGTCTGATGGGAAAAAGTGCCAGCGGAAAAGATACTGTTTTTTCCAGGCTGATAAATGATAAAGTTCTCGCATTCGAGAGAATGGTGCCGTATACAACAAGGCCCATGAGAAGTGGAGAAACAGACGGTGTTGAATATCATTTTACAGATATCGATGGACTGAAATCACTTCGTGATGATGGAAAGGTTATAGAGGAGAGATGTTATCATACGATCCATGGGGACTGGCATTATTTCACAGTTGATGATGAGAATGTCAGCAGGGATAAAGATTATCTCCTTATAGGAACTCTTGAAGTATATGAAAAGCTGGTCGCATTCTACGGAGGCGAAAGAGTAGTTCCTTTATATATAGAGATAGATGATGGTGAGCGTCTGCAGAGAGCGCTGCAGAGAGAAAAAAGTCAGGATGATCCGAAATATGCCGAGATGTGCAGGAGATATCTTGCAGACTGTGAAGATTTTTCGGAGGAAAAGATAGCTCTGGCCGGTATCGTAAAAAGATACGATAATTCAAATCTTGAGGAATGTATCAGATCAATAAAAGAGGACATATTATCAAGCAGGCAACCGTAAGGGAAAGAGACATTTAATATATGGATATTAAAATAAATCAGATATCGGAACCGGTTCCTGTCACCGAAGTAAAGCAGACAGAAGCACCAAACGGTGATTTCAAGTTTATACTTGCCAGCAACATTCAGGAATCCGAGTTACAGGAAAAACTCACAGGATTAATGGCTGAGATAACTGCTCAGGGTGAAAAGATCAGCAAGAAAAAAGATATCCGGGATATGAAGAAATACAGAGGTCTGATAAAGGATTTCATGAACGAGATAGTAAACAGATCCCATTCTTTTTCGAGGGAAAACTTTCTTGATAAAAAAGGTCGTCACAGAGTGTACGGAATCATCAGGCTTGTAGATCAGACTCTTGATGAACTGGCCCAGGAACTTTGTAAGGAAGAAAAAGATAACATGTCAGTCCTCGCTAAAATAGGTGAGATAAGAGGACTGCTGCTCGATATATTCATGTAATAAATATTTTTAAAAGTATTAATCGGAGGGTTACATTATGGGTACAACATTTGCAGACATCGTCGGACAGGACCAGATAAAACAGCAGCTTCAGGGCGCCATAGAAAACGGTAAGGTTTCAAATGCATATCTTATATCAGGTGAGGCCAGAACAGGTAAGGAATTTATTGCAAAGATTTTTGCAAAGACACTGGTCTGTGAGAAAGGCGGGACTGAGCCCTGTAATGAATGTCATTCATGTATACAGGCGGATACATTTAATCATCCCGATATCATTTATCTGCAGCATGAAAAACCGGGAACCATCGGTGTCGATGATATCAGACTCGGTATCAATGATACTGTCATCATAAAGCCATATAGCAGTAAATATAAAGTTTATATCATTGAAGAGGCTGAAAAGATGACGCCTCAGGCACAAAATGCTCTCCTTAAGACGATAGAAGAGCCCCCGGAGTATGTGGTATTTATAATGCTCTGCAATTCCATGGAGCAGATACTGCCTACAATACTCAGCCGCTGTATCGTCCTTAAGATGAAGCCTGTAAGGGATGATGAGATGAGAAAGTATCTCATGCAGGTGCTCAAGATACCCGATTACAGGGCTGAGATATGTATTGCTTTTGCGAGAGGTAATGTGGGCCGGGCCAAGGCACTGGCTCAGAGTGAGGACTTTGATAAGATCAGGAAAGAAGCCCTCTCCCTTCTTAAAAATATTTATGACATGGAACTCACAGATGTTATAGATGCACTAAAGAGAATCAAGGAGTTTGGATTCAATATAGGAGATTATCTTGATATAATGAGTGTCTGGTACAGGGATGTCCTGCTGTTTAAGGCAACCCATGATATGAATCATCTCATATTCAGAGACGAGATCCAGTATATCAGAAAGGTCGCATCGAGAACTGATTATGAGGGAATCGAAAAAGTCACCGAGGCTCTCGAGAATGCCAAGAAGAGAATAGAGTCAAATGTCAGCTTTGAGCTTGCAATGGAGCTTTTGATGCTCACTATCAGAGAAAATTAAACGGACAAAAGTCCGAATGTGGTCAATAGATGGAGGTTTATAGATTGTGGTAAAAGTAGTAAGTGTAAGATTCAGAACAGCGGGAAAGATATATTTCTTCGGAGCGGAAGATAAGGAGATAAATAAAGGTGACCATGTCATCGTTGAGACAGCCAGAGGTGTGGAATACGGAACAGCTGTAAGCGGTGTCAGGGAAATACCGGAAGAAAAAATCGTTCAGCCCCTTAAAAATGTGATAAGGGTAGCGACAAAAGAGGATGACGAGCAGCAGGTAAAGAACGGAGAGAAAGAGAAAGATGCTCTCGCTCTCTGCAGACGAAAGATAGCGGCTCACGGTCTCGTGATGAAACTGATAGATGCCGAATATACATTTGACGGAAATAAACTGCTCTTTTACTTTACGGCAGACGGACGAGTTGATTTCAGAGAACTCGTAAAAGATCTGGCAGGTACATTCAGAACAAGAATAGAACTGCGGCAAATAGGCGTCAGGGATGAGACAAAACTCATCGGCGGCATCGGTGTATGCGGCAGAGAACTCTGCTGTAAAACATTTCTCCCGGATTTCGGACAGGTATCGATTAAGATGGCCAAGGATCAGGGACTCTCTCTTAATCAGCAGAAAATATCAGGTCTGTGCGGCAGACTGATGTGCTGTATAAAAAATGAAGCAGAGACATATGAAGAGCTTAATAAGCATATGCCATCACCCGGAGATACGGTAACTACTCCCGAGGGTGACAAGGGTGTGGTTCATTCCATAAGCATACTCAAGCAGAATGTCAGAGTCATCATTGATGAAGGTGATGAAAAAGAGATCAAAGAATATCCCGTATCTGAACTGACATTTAAGAGAGGACATCATAAGGACAGAAATCTCTCGGCAGAGGAACTGGCAGAGCTTAAGGAACTGGAAGAGCTTGAGAAAAAAGATCAGATGGACAAGCTTGAGAGTGATGAAAGTAAACCGGTAAAGAATGAGATGCGCCGTCCTGAACATAAAGGTGGCCGAAATGAAAAGTTCGGAGAGGAATTCGGAAAGGGACATGAAAAGAATCCCTCGAAGAATTTTGACAAAAAGAATTTTGACAAAAATCACGAGAACAGAAAATACGATAAAAGAGGTAATCGTGACGGAAAACATAAAAAGGACAGTAAAAAGGACGGACAGTAATGAGTGACTTTTCTGTGCTTGAAGATGAGAGAGTGGATGATCTTGAGAGAAGCAATCTGAAGATCATACAGAATCCGGGCAGATTCTGTTTCGGAATGGATGCAGTGCTGCTGACAGGTTTCGTAACTGCAAAAAAGGGAGACAGAGTACTTGATATGGGTACGGGAACGGGTATCATCCCTATCCTGCTCTCGGCAAAATGTGATGCATCATCCTACGAAGCCCTTGAGATACAAAAGGAAAGCGCCGATATGGCGAGGAGAAGCGTCGCACTCAATCATCTGGAAGAAAAGATTCATATTGTGGAAGGTGATATTAAAGAGGCAGGAAAAATATTTGGTCCTGCTTCTTTTAAGGTTGTGACATGTAATCCGCCGTATATGATAGACGATCATGGTCTTAAAAATCCCGGTGAGCCAAAAGCGATCGCGAGACATGAGGTACTCTGTACATTTGAGGATGTGGCAAAGCAGGCATCTGTCGTCCTGGAAGACGGCGGCAAGCTGTTTATAGTCCACAGGCCTTTTCGCCTGGCGGAGATTATGAATACGCTCATTCAAAACAATCTGGAGCCCAAACGTATGCGGCTTGTCTATCCGTATATAGATCATGAACCAAACATGGTCCTCATCGAGGCATGCAAGGGCGGCAGATCAAGGATAACAGTTGAAAAGCCCCTGATAATATTTAAGGAACAGGGTGTATATACAGAAGAGATAACTGAAGTTTATGGTTACTGAAATCGAAAGAGGATAATATATGAAGGGAATGTTATATCTGTGTGCCACGCCGATAGGCAACTTAAAGGACATAACAGAAAGAGTCACAGAGACACTCTCACAGGTGGACCTGATCGCTGCAGAAGATACCAGGAACAGTATACATCTTCTGAGTCATCTTAATATAAAGACACCGATGACGAGCTATCATGAGTTTAACAAGACAGAAAAAGCCCGTGTACTGATTGATAAGATGATGAGCGGTGAAAATATCGCACTTATTACAGATGCCGGTACACCGGCTATCTCTGATCCGGGAGAGGTGCTTGTCAGGATGTGCCTTTCAGAAGGTATCACTGTCACATCACTGCCGGGACCGGCAGCATGTATCACAGCCCTCACACTATCCGGACTCTCAACCAGAAGATTTTGCTTCGAGGGATTTCTGCCATCTGAAAAATCAGACAAGAAAGAATTAAATGAAGTCCTTGATGAATTAAAGCGTGAGACGAGAACAGTCATAATATATGAAGCACCCCACAGGTTAAAGCGGACTCTTAAGATCCTTCATGATGCGATCGGTGATCGCAGGATGACTATTTGCAGGGAACTGACAAAAAAATTTGAAACAGTACTCCCGACGACCATAGAAAAGGCTATGGAGATGTATGACAGCGAAGAGCCACGGGGCGAGTATGTCCTGGTCATAGAGGGCAGATCCAGGGAGGATATAAAAAACGAGGAGATAGCATCCTTTGAGAATATGTCCATAGAGGAGCATATGGCAATGTATGAGAGCCGGGGTATGGACAGAAAAGAGGCCATGAAAGCTGTTGCAAAGGACAGAGGTGTCAGTAAAAGAAATATTTATGAAAGTCTGATTAAATCTGATTGACAAAGGATATACATATGCATATACTTTACTTGATTTTGAATTTTGATTTTTAATTTATAAGATATATTTATAAACGAAAGGTTAGGAACAGTATATGTTAGAGAAGATTATCGAGATTATTAAAGACCAGCTTCATGTATCACCTGATGTGACAATCACAGCAGACACATCATTCAAGCAGGATCTCCGTGCAGATTCATTTGAGCTTATGGAGCTCGTTATGGCCCTTGAGGATGAGTACGGTGTGCAGGTCGAGGATGAAGAGCTTGAGAATTTTGAGACCGTCGGAGATGTTATCGAATATATCAGAAATCAGGGAATCGACGAGGATTGATAATTTTGATTTAAATCATGTTTTTTGATAATATAGACTGGATGGAGTGTGTGATACACCATCCAGTTTTTTGATTTTTATTAGGAGAATGAAATGGAAAACATAATGACAAACCGTATGGACAGGGGATTTTATATGTATCAGAAAGAGTTTGAGGAAGCAGCGATAAGGACTCTCCGTTCAGGCTGGTACATTCTTGGTAATGAACTTAAATCCTTTGAGGAGAAATTTGCCGGCTATACAGGAGCAAAATACTGTGTAGGTGTCGGAAACGGACTCGACGCTTTAACTTTAGCTGTCAGAGCTCTTGGAATAGGTGAGGGAGACGAAGTCATCGTCCAGGGCAACACATATATAGCAAGTGTAATGGGTATCAGCATTAATGGCGCCACACCTGTTTTCTGTGAGCCTGATGAATATTATATGCTTGACGCAAAAAGGCTTGAGGAAAAGCTTACCGATAAGACAAAAGCTGTCATGGTTGTACACCTGTACGGACATAGTGCGGATATGGAGAGTATATGTGCATTCTGTAAAAAGCATAA
>DFKO01000237.1 GCA_002373855.1 Lachnospiraceae bacterium UBA3643 | reverse complement strand
TCAATCTCACAGGTTTCTACTGTAATCTTTCCCATTTTCAAAGCTCCTGTTTTAATTTATTTCTATATAGCTGATATCAAGATCAACTCTTGTATTTATACCATCAATGGCTCCGCTTGAAGTGTACTGCCACATATCGAGCTTGCCCGTATAAATATTGGTACCTACATATTCAGCTTCCCAGATTACGTAATCTTCAAGCTGCTCAGCATTCAGGTTGTTGTAATACCAGTTTCGGCTGGCATACACTCCTCCGATGAATCCTTCACTCTCAACTGTTTTGCAGAAAGCCTCGCACACATTGGTACGTGTATCCTTATCAAGTCCATCCGCTCTGCCGGCTCCGCCTGCTCCCTCCGTGTCGATAAATATCGGATAGTCAAGTGTGTAGTCACCGAGCATCGCTATTACCGCAGATGCTTCCTCTACAGCCTCGACTTCATTAACAGCCTGGGTAAAGAAATATACTCCAACCTTTATCCCTGCATCCTTGGCACCTTCAAGATTCTGCATGAAATACGAATCCTCTACAAGTGCTCCTACAGACGATCCTCTGTATCCCGCACGGATTATGGCAAATTCCACTCCGGAATTCTTTACTGCCTGCCAGTCGATTTCTCCCTGATAAGCAGATACGTCTATTCCAAACGATGTCTCGTCCGATCTCTTGATCTCCGTCACCTCGGTGTCATCAGCCTGTTCCTTGGCTTCATTGACTGCCGTATCTTCTTTGGCAACATCTATCTCACTCTCATCATGAATGAGATATCTGATATCGTTTATGACAGTATAGCTAAGCTGATCCGTGACGGTTACTTTCATGGGTTCGTCCGGAACTATATATCCGACAATACTCGCAAGGGATATATAATAGTCTCCCGCACTTAAATCCGGAACAGTAATTATACCGTCTTTATCAACATCTTTATATTCTCCGGAATCCGTTACATTCAGGTAAAAATCCTGACCTTCCACAACGTCTCCGTCTTCATCAAGGACAAACACCCTGATGTCCTTACATACGCTGATTGCCTGAAGATACAGTCTCGGGTATGAATTGTGAGTCACTGTGATGCTCTGACCTGTACCCGTATTATCAAAAAATGTATCATCATTTAAAAACGCATGAAGCTGGGTATCTGAAAGATTGGGTCCAAACGATCCGTCATTTACTGATACTGCCTGATTTGCAGGCTTTTCCTCCGGAGTCCTGTTTGCATAAAACACAAGTGCCACTATAAGCGCAAAGGCACATGATGTCAGCAGTATGGCACTTCGAATCGTTTTAGAGTCCATTTGCAACCTCTGTCAGATACTGTCCGTAAGCTGTCTTCATAAGAGGCTCCGCCAGTTTCAGCAGCTGCTCCTTATCGATAAAGCCTCTCTTGTAAGCGATCTCTTCAATACATGAAATATAGAGACCCTGTCGCTTTTGGAATGCAGCTACGAAATCCGATGCATCAAGGAGACTGTCATGGCTGCCTGTATCAAGCCATGCAAATCCTCTGCCCATAGTCTCAACGGACAGGGAGCCTCTGTTTAAATATTCGTTATTTATACTCGTGATCTCTATCTCGCCCCGGGCAGAAGGCTTAACATTCTTGGCAATCTCCACAACATCATTGTCATAGAAATAAAGTCCCGGAACCGCATAATTGCTCTTAGGATGCTCGGGCTTTTCCTCGATGGATATGGCCTTGCCGTTTTCGTCAAACTCTACTACGCCGTATTCTCTCGGATCTCTGACATAGTACCCGAATATGGTCGCACCCTTTTCTTTTGCAATTCTCTCTTTTGTATTTCGCAGCACCTTGCTGAAGCTCTGACCGTAAAAAATATTATCGCCCAATACCAGAGCAACATCATCATCGCCTATAAACGAATCGCCTATGATAAATGCATCGGCAAGTCCTCTTGGCTTTTCCTGAACAGCATATGAAAAACTCATGCCAAGCTGCTCACCTGTTCCGAGGAGATCCTCGAAAACAGGGAGATCTCTGGGAGTCGATATGATAAGGACTTCCCTGATGCCTGCGAGCATGAGTGTTGATAACGGGTAATAAATCATAGGCTTGTCATAGACAGGCATAATCTGCTTTGATATTGCTTTTGTCAAAGGATACAGACGGGTTCCGCTTCCTCCGGCCAGTATTATTCCCTTCATGTAAAATGGCTCCTTTATGCGATGCTCTTAAAATCGTAATATTCCATTTCTTTGTCGTACTTCATATAGCACTTGATAAAGTTGAGTTTTATTATGTTTTTCTTTTTGCACTCTGACTGAGAGATTTTAACTTTTCTGAAAAAGTAATCATCAAGTCTCTCTACATAGAAGAGCAGGGTTATCTCAACCTTGTCTCCCTTTTCAACCACATCAGCTACCAGACCGTCACTGAAGTGCAGATTCTTTTTGTCAGACGGTACAAAGATACTCTGTTTAAGCTGATTTTTTCTATCCTCGGGAACCTTTGCCAGGATATCCTTAAGGCTGTTTCCCTCTCTCTTTGCAAGGATAATAATGACTACGGCAAATACTGCAACTATAGCCAGGCCAATAAGAAATGATACAGGATCTTTTAACATTTTTCCTCCCCCTTTTAATTAATTATTTTTATTACCTTCGTACATGTCTTCATAGTACTTAAGGTAATCGCCGCTCGTAACATTTTTCATCCAGTCCTCATGTTCAAAGAACCACTTGATCGTAAGTTTTATGCCGTCCTTAAACATGGTCTCCGGATACCATCCGATCTGCTCCTTGATCTTGTCAGGTGCGATGGCATATCTTCTGTCGTGCCCCTTTCTGTCCTCAACATATGTGATGAGGTCTTTGTTTATATGGGCTTTTCTCGGATCACTGTCCGGAAGCATCTCGTTTAGTGTATCAAGTATGATGTTGATAATCTCTATATTCTGCTTTTCATTATGACCGCCGATATTGTATGTCTCAAAGAGTCTTCCCTGCTCCTGAACCATATCGATTGCTTTTGCATGATCCATTACATAGAGCCAGTCCCTGACATTTTTGCCATCACCGTATACAGGCAGTTTCTTGCCGTTTAATGCATTGTTGATGATCAGCGGTATGAGTTTTTCAGGGAACTGGTAAGGTCCGTAGT
>DFKO01000150.1 GCA_002373855.1 Lachnospiraceae bacterium UBA3643 | reverse complement strand
ATTTATCCCATAACGCCTTTAGGAAGGGTGCTTGGCACACTTATAACCTTTCTGGGTGTGGGAGCTGCCGCTATACCTACAGGTATCATTTCTGCCGGTTTTGTGGAGCAGTATTCCAGGCTCCAGGGAATGGCAGGGGAAAATACCCCACTGCAGATCATAAAAATTAAGCTTTCGGGGAAAGACGGCTGGGAAGGAAAACGGATAGCTGATATAAGTTTCCCCGGAGGGATGATAGTTGCGGCGGTGCTGCGCGCCGGAGAAGTAAAGGTTCCAAGGGGAGATCTGGTCTTGTCTGAGGGGGATGTGCTGGTTCTTGGCGCGGAACCCTGTGATGAGGGCGTGGATATATATATCACTGAAGTGACGGTTGAAAAAGGGCATGAGTGGGAAGGTGTAAAGATAAAGGATCTTGATATATCACGTCAGACCTTTATCATTACGGTTAAGAGGAAAAAGAAGGCTATGGTTCCCAATGGTTCATTTGTCATCAGGGCCGGAGATACTGTAGTGATGTACACAAAAGGAAAAAGAAAACAATGATCTGAGATCAGACGGAGGTGGTTTATGGCAATATTGGTAACAGGCGGATGTGGATTTATCGGAAGCCATACCGTGGTCGAATTGTTAAATGCGGGAAAAGATGTGATCGTTATCGACAATCTGGATAATTCTTCGGAGAAGAGCCTTGAAAGAGTAAAGGAAATAACGGGAAAAGATGTGACGTTTTACAAGCTTGATATACGTGACAGAGAAGGGCTTGAAAAACTTTTTACCGACAGAAAAGACATAGAAGGCTGCATTCATTTTGCGGGAAAAAAGGCTGTAGGCGAATCGGTGGCTTTTCCGTGGGAATACTATGAAAATAATATAGGCGGCACATTGACGCTTATTGATGTGATGAGGAAGCACGGAGTAAAGAATCTGATCTTTTCATCTTCTTCAACCGTATACGGGGATCCGGACAGCGTGCCTGTCACGGAAGAGAGCCCCGTAAAGAAGTGCACCAATCCCTATGGTTCCACGAAAGCCATGCAGGAGACCATACTTACGGATATACAGCATGCGGACAGCGAATGGAATATCGTGCTTTTGCGTTATTTCAATCCCATAGGAGCGCACAAGAGCGGAAAGATAGGTGAAGATCCAAACGGCATACCCAACAATCTCATGCCCTATATCACACAGGTGGCTGTGGGAAAGCTTGAATACTTAAGAGTGTTCGGGGATGATTATCCTACGCCGGACGGAACCGGGATAAGGGATTATATCCATGTGGTAGATCTGGCAAAAGGCCATGTATGCGCTGTAAATAAAGTAATGTCAGGTACAGGGGTAAATATTTACAATCTGGGTACCGGCAACGGATATTCCGTACTTGAGATAATACAGGCATTTGAAAAAGCAAATGACGTAAAGATTCCATACGTAATCAAGGAAAGACGTGAGGGAGACATAGCCACATGCTATGCGGATCCAAAGAAGGCATACGAGGAACTGGGCTGGAAAGCAGAGTATGACCTAGAGCGTATGTGCAAGGATTCATGGAGATTTATCAGGAACGTCTCAAAATAAGATATCTGAGCTTTCTGTAAATCATACGTCTGATACCAAAATATTTTTGATGAATTGATTCAAGATCGGCTGAGGCTGCCTTAACCCTTTCCGGGTTATCGCTGCTAAAGCCGTTTTCTTCGTAATAGGATACAGGCAGATTGATATATATGATCTTTTTATGATGCTTGTACATATACATCATCCAGTCCTGATCTGCGACTACAGGATATTTAAGGTCAAACTGTTTTTCATTAAACAGATGTCTCGCTGCAAAAACAGCCTGATGATATATGGGCAGTATCCTGAGTGAATATTTTATATCGAACTTTCTGATCTCATCTTTGAGTTTTCCGTTTATGGTTGTATATACATAGCCGTATATAATGTCTGCATTGCAGCGTCTGCCTGCATGCAGAACGGTTTTCTTTAGGACATCATCTGTATAGAGATAATCGCCGGCGCCGAGAAACAGGATATAATCTCCTGTTGCCTTTTTTACGGCTTTGTTCATCGCATCATATATACCGGTATCTTTTTCCGAATAAATATAGATTCTGCGGGAGATATCCTCCGGCAGATCAAGAGACAGTGATCTGGCTGTATCAGCAGTACCGTCGGTGGACATTCCGTCCATGATGATATACTCAAAATCCGTTTTTTCATCGGTTTTCTGCCTTACTACAGAATCAAGAGTAATCCCTATTTTTTCTTTGCAATTATACGTAACGCTAATTATCGAAAATTTCATTATAAAAATATAAAAAATATCTTTTACTGTATCTGTAAAAACTATATAATCATTCCGATTAACACATATTTTCTCATCTAAATTAAAGAGTAACATTATAAAAATAGAGAGTCAATAAAGAGGACAGTCCATGAAAGAACTCACAAAGGGGTATCCTGCAAAAGTAATCGTACTGTTTGCACTCCCCATAATGTTTGGAAATATTTTCCAGCAGTTATACAACATAACAGACAGCAAGATAGTCAGCTATTTTGTAAATCCCGAGGCCCTCGGTGCAGTGGGAGCCACAACGGTGCTGACCAATACCCTCATCGGATTTGTCATAGGACTGACCCAGGGATTTGCCATATCCGTAGCCAGATTTTTTGGCGCAGGAGATAAAAAAGGCGTCAGAAAAAGTGTGGCCAATATGACTGCCCTCACATTTATGTTTGCGGTGCCCATAGCAATCCTCGGAAAAGTATTTATCAGACAGCTCCTGATGCTCCTTAATACTCCGGCTGACGTACTGTCAGATTCATCTGACTATGCCGGCATCATACTGATGGGTATGCTGTTTGTTTCTTTATATAATATGTGCTCGAATATTTTAAGAGCCGTGGGAGACAGCAAGACTCCCCTCGTATGCCTTGTCGTGGGTGTAGTCGGCAATGTTGGTCTCGACCTTTTATTTATATGTGTATTTGGCCTCGGTATAAAGGGAGCGGCATACGCTACCGTTATCTCCCAGGCTGTGTCAGGCTTTTCAAGCCTTCTCTTTCTGCTTAAAAAATATCCTGACATTATCCCCGGTAAAGATGAATGGCAGATTGGCTCCGGCCTTGGAAGGGATATGCTCATGGCAGGCCTGTCAATGGGTATGATGGGCTGTATAGTAAATGTCGGCTCGATCATCCTCCAGGAAGCCATAAACGGTTTTGGCACGGATATATTAACAGCCCAGACAGGTGCGAGAAGGCTGTTTGATATCATGATGGTCATGGTATATACCATAGGATTCTCCATGACGACTTATGCCAGCCAGAATATGGGAGCCGGCAGGGGCGACAGAGTGAGACAGGGGGTAAAGCATGCCATCATAATCGATACGGCGATCACGACACTGCTCATCATATTCTGTTTTATTTTTGGGGAGAGACTGATGGGATGGATAGCCAGCACGGACAATCCGGGGATTATCAGCAACGGTACCATGTATTTGAGGATCGGAGTAGTCCTTTTCTATGTACTCGGTCCCCTCTTCATACTGCGTTGTACACTGCAGGGTTTGGGCCACAGGATCATGCCCCTTGTATCAAGCGGGCTCGAGCTTTTTACCAAGATCGGATTTGCCGGGATATTCGTACCGATGCTTGGATATTTCGGCGTGGCGATCACTGAGCCGGTGAGCTGGGTGATCATGATCATACCCCTTATTATCTCTTATGCCCTGGCCCGAAAGAAAATATAAAAATCATCTATTAAAAATGATTTGTTTCATATATAATCAGTAATGTTTGTTTTGGACACAAAACCTTTACAAATAAGAAATATTTAGGAGAGACATGATTATGAGTACTGATGTAAAAGATGACGTAATCATCGAGCTGAAAAATTTGACAAAAACGTATGCTGACAACGGGTTTACTGCAGTCAGCGATTTTTCTTTATCTGTGAAGAGCGGTGAATTTGTGACATTCCTCGGTCCCTCCGGATGCGGCAAGACTACAACACTGCGTATGATAGCAGGATTTGATATCCCCACATCGGGAGAGATACTCTTAAACGGTGTGGATATTTCGAAATTGCCTCCAAACAAGAGACCTATCAATACCGTATTCCAGAGATATGCCCTGTTTCCTCATATGAATATATATGAAAACATTGCATACGGTTTAAAAATAAAGAAACTTCCCAAGGAAGAGATAGATAAAAAAGTAAAGCACGTACTTGAGATGGTAGACCTCGAGGGATTTGAGACGAGAAGAGTCTCTACACTTTCCGGTGGTCAGCAGCAGAGAATCGCCATCGCGAGAGCTCTTGTAAACGAGCCTCAGATACTGCTCCTCGACGAGCCCCTCGGAGCCCTTGACCTCAAGATGAGAAAAGAAATGCAGCTCGAGCTTAAGGCTATGCATGACCAGCTCGGTATCACATTCATATATGTAACACATGATCAGGAGGAAGCTCTCACCATGTCTGACAAGATAGTTGTCATGAACGAGGGCAGGACCCAGCAGATCGGTACTCCCGAAGATATTTATAATGAGCCTGCAAACGCATTTGTTGCAGACTTTATCGGAGAGAGTAATATTTTCCAGGGCATGATGACAGGCAAGCTTAAAGTACGTTTCTGCGGAGGCGAGTTTGAGTGTGTCGATGATGTGCCGGAAGGAACTGTTGTCGATGCCGTTATCAGGCCTGAGGATGTCATCATCACAGAGCCTTCAAAGGGAATAATAAAAGGAAAAGTAATATCGGTAATATTCAAGGGTATCCACTATGAGATAACTGTCGAGTGCGGCAAAAACGAGATGGTGATCCAGTCTACAAAAGCCGCGGTAGTAGGTGATGAAGTAGGCATGTATATCGAGCCTGACGGAATTCATATCATGATAGCAGAGGATCATACGACAAGATTTGATGCAGATATCACAAAGGATTACGAGCTCGACTACAACGGACGGAGCATTAAGTGTGACCTGATGAAGGTCATTCCCGGCGCCGAGATGAAGGGCGATACCATTTATACATCCTCAGGAGAGGAACTTGATATAGAGAAGACTAAGATTACGATATCAATCAAGCCTTCTGACATAGATATGACTGATAATGCCGATGAAGGTATTACAAGCGGTAATATCATCAGCCTTATCTACAAGGGTGATCACTACAGTTATGTGGTGAGGACGGTACACGGTCATGAACTGTTTGTTGATGATGAGTATCTGTGGAACCTCGGCGATACGGTCGGCCTGATCATGCCTGAGGACAAGATGACATTTACGGTTAAGAAGTAGGAGGCACGTGGGTACAATGAGGTTTTCCAGAAAAATGCTGGCAGTCCCGTACATAATATTCCTTGTGTGCTTTGTGGTACTGCCGTTGCTTGTACTTTTTTATTACGCTTTTACAGGCAGTGACGGATGTTTTACGATAAACAATCTGCTTGATTTCTTTACTGATCCCAATACAACGGGTACTCTGGTATACAGTATGATGATAGCACTCATGGTCACCATCGTATGCCTTGCGATAGCATACCCTCTGGCACTGGTGCTCTCATTTGCGGATATACCGAGAAAGGGCGCCTTGGTCATGGTATTTGTCATGCCCATGTGGATCAACTTTACACTGAGAGTGACAGCACTTAAAGAGATACTCACATTCTTTGAGGGCAACCTGGCATATCATCCCCTGTTTAATACAGTGATCGGTATGACATACGATTTCCTCCCGTTTATGATTCTGCCTCTTTACAACTCAATCAGCCGTATGGACAGGAGTCTCCTTGAGGCAGCATCAGACCTTGGCTCGTCAAAACTTCATGCATTCATGAAGGTGACCCTGCCACTGTCGGTACCCGGTATCATAGCAGGTATATCAATGGTATTTTTGCCTGCGATGACCAACTATGTAGTCCTTGATATGCTTTACAACAGTACATATATCATGGGCAGCCTCATCGGCAGCTACTTCTCAGCATACGACTGGCACAACGGTTCCATGATAGCCCTGGTACTCCTTGTGATCATATGTATATTTACCCTTTTATCCGAGGGCGGAGAGGATAATACAAGAGGAGGTGCACTGCTTTGAAAAAACTGATTGGTTTTATAGTCATAGTATTTGGCCTTGTCTTTATCTATGCACCCATCATAATACTGGCTGTATACAGTTTCCTTGATACACCCAATATCGGTGCTGCCGGAAACTTTACACTCGATAATTACATTACGCTCTTTACTACAGAGGAGCTGTCGCAGATGATATGGGGAACAGTCATACTGGCCCTTGTCAGCGCAGTGATATCAACATTCCTCGGTACGATAGGAGCCATCGGAACATATTATTCAAGACGCAGGACCCAGGCTTTTGTAAATACGGTCAATCAGGTACCTGTGGTTAATGCCGATGTAGTGACGGGATTTTCAATATGTATCCTGCTTGTCATCCTGTTTGGAATGAGCAAGGAGACATTCTTTCCCCTTGTGGTCGGCCATGTGACCATGTGTACTCCGTTTGTATATCTGTCTGTGCTGCCTAAATTAAAGCAGATGGATCAGAGCATATATGAGGCAGCCCTTGACCTTGGCGCGTCTCCGGCTCATGCCCTTATGTCTGTAGTCATACCTCAGCTGGCAGGCGGTATCATATCCGGATTTATGCTGGCAGTCACACTTTCACTTGATGACTACTTTATAGCCACATATACAAAGCCGGCTACTTTTGATACGATCTCAACCTACGTGGTTAATGCCACAAGAGGTTCTCATACAGAAATAAAGACAGCGCTCTGGGCACTGTCTACAGTCATATTTGTACTCGTGGTACTAATTGTGATAGGTATGAATCTTTTCTCTGACAATAAAGAGGGAAAGGAGAAAATGCAGAAAGCATGAGAAAAACAATTAATCGTAAAAAAATAACAGGCTTTTACAGAATACTTGGAATAATAATGCCAATAATATTTTTGTCATTAATCCTCCTGGCATCTTTTCCTGCCCTAGATATGAATGGTATGCAGGCAGGTGCAGAAGACAATGTGGTAGTCCTGCGTATATGCAACTGGGAAGAGTATATCGACGAGGGCGACTGGGACGAGGAGGAAGTCATCGACCTGGAGAGCGGAGATATATTTTCCGAATCATCGATGGTAGAGGACTTTGAGCAGTGGTACTATGACCAGACCGGTATCAGGGTATCCGTCGAGTACAGCTGCTTTGGTTCAAATGAGGAACTTTACAACATGCTCACTCTCGGTACACAGTTTGACCTCGTATGTCCCTCGGACTATATGATCATGAAGCTGATGGCGGAGGATGAACTGCTCCCCTACTCCGATGATTTCTTTGATGCCGGAAATGAAGATAACTATTATATAAACGGAGTATCTCCGTATATCAGGCAGGTATTTGAGGAAAACGAGATAGGCGGTGAGCCATGGAGTAAATATGCAGCCGGATATATGTGGGGTGTGACAGGCATACTCTACAATCCCGAGTATGTATCTGAAGAGGACGCATCTACATGGGCCATCATCAATAATGAGAAATACAACAGACAGATTACCATTAAGGATAATGTAAGAGATTCACTTTTTGCAGCCATCGGCGCAATCAACAGTGATATTCTCCTTTCAGACAGCTTTAAGTCTGCCGATGATTATCAGGCAAAACTTGCTACCATTATGAATGATGTATCGGAAGGTACGATTGCGAAAGCCCAGGATTATCTTCAGGATACCCAGAATAATGTATATTCATTCGAGAGTGACTCAGGTAAGGCAGACATGGTCACAGGCAAGGTTGTAGCCAACTATCAGTGGTCAGGTGACGGTGTATACGCCATGGACCAGGCTGAAGAAGAAGGCCTCTACCTCGCATATGCTGTACCTGAGGAATGTACAAACCTCTGGTTTGACGGATGGGTAATGCTTAAGGACGGTATAGGAGAAGATGAGCAGAAGCAGGCAGCAGCCGAGGCTTTTGTAAACTTCCTCTCAATGCCTGAGAATGTAGTCAGAAATATGTACTACATCGGATATACATCTGTAATTGCAGGCGGAGACGATGATACTGTATTTGAGTATCTCGACTGGTGCTACGGTGCAGAAGAGGATGAGGAAGATGTGATAGATTATCCTGTCGGATATTTCTTCTCAGGGGACGAGGATGATGAAGACTATGTCATCACAGCGTGCTCGGAGCAGAGCAACAGACAGCTCTTTGCCCAGTATCCCACAAACGATGTAATAGAGCGAAGCGCCATCATGGAGTATTTCGATCCGGAGGCCAATGCTAGAATCAATCAGATGTGGATTAATGTCCGTTGCTATAATATAAAAGACATGGGCGTAGCGGCCTGGGCAGTATTTGTATTGTGCCTTGCAGGTGTCCTGACCCTGCTTATAAAGGCAAGAAAGCTTAATTGATAATTGCACCAAAAGTGGTATCATATTTTAAGAAGGTTTTTTAATTTGCGCCGCCTTCATTTGAAAGGCGAAAGGGGTTAATATGAGCGAACAAAACGGACTACCCGTAGTTAATGTAGCCGCCGCCGTAATATGCGACAGCAAAGAAAAAACAAAGATACTGGCTACCCAGCGTGGTATAGGCCACATGAAAGGCAAGTGGGAATTTCCCGGAGGCATAATCGAGAAGGGCGAGACTGCAGAGCATACACTTGTCCGTGAAGTCAGGGAAGAGCTTGGCATTAAGCTCATGGTTGGCAAGTATGTAGGTACCATAGAGAAGGATTATGACAAATTCCACATGATTCTCAAATGTTATTATGCCTATGTGGAATCAG
The DNA here is from genome assembly GCA_002373855.1 of Lachnospiraceae bacterium UBA3643. Taxonomy (GTDB): domain Bacteria; phylum Bacillota; class Clostridia; order Lachnospirales; family Lachnospiraceae; genus NK4A136. Next base: position 4,455 of record DFKO01000150.1, on the reverse strand, counting down.
GCAACATGGTCCTCAAGGAGCACATGGGTGCCAGATGGCTCACTAAAAATGAGCTGGACAGTGTTGACTGGGTATCGGCTGATGCCACACTGCTTGAGCATATCAAGAGCGACATGGCAGATGCGTAATTATTAATTGATCTGATGGAAAAATTTGATGAGTCTGTAGATACAGATGAGATAAATGAATTAACAAATGATACGGAAAAACAGGAAGAGGAAGAAAAGACAGATGTCCTTAAGATTTTCCTCGACTACGGTATATGTATTGCCATCGCGGTCGGCATAGCACTGATACTTCGGTCATATGTATTTGTACTCGGTCATGTGCCGTCAAGCTCCATGTATGACACGATTTCGGAAGATGACAGGGTGACCATATTCAGACTGGCGTATGCATTTTCAGATCCGAAGCGTGGCGACATCGTATCGTTTTTCTATCCCGATGACGAGAGTGAGATATTTATAAAGCGTATCATCGGACTGCCCGGAGAAGTGATTCAGGGAATAGACGGGTATGTGTATATAAACGGCAATAAACTTGAAGAGCCCTATACGGACGGAGCTTACACCGCAGATTTCGGACCGTATGAGATTCCTGACGGAATGTATTTCATGATGGGAGATAACAGGGGCAATTCCCTTGATTCAAGGTACTGGGTAAACAAGTTTGTGGCTAAAGAGAAGATAATAGGCAAATCGGATTTTAAAGTATATCCTAAGTTTGAGGTACTTGAGAAAGCAGTATACAACTAAAGGGGAGTATCGGATGCAGGAAAAAAAGGATAATGTAATAATAGAGAGGATCGACGGCATAGATGTCTGGGACCTTAAGAATCTTGAGATAGAGCCGGAAGAGTTCGAAGCGATGAGCTTAACTGAGAGACTCGATACACTTGAGCGCGCGGATATACCGCTTTGGCAGCTTGAGAGTGCCAACAGGATAATAGATGGTATCCCTGTATATGAGCTTTATGAAGCAAATATTGATGCCGATGAATTTGCATCAATGGCAACCAGAGACAAGGTAAGACTTTTTAAATACAAGTCACTCGATGCCAAGGAGCTCCTCAGCACATGGGACGAAGCTATCGACGGCGTACCTCTATATGTACTGCTTGAGGCAGATATTGAACCTGATGATTTTGAGAACATGTGGTGCAGACAGAGAGTACATGTCCTTGAGGATAAAGGATGCGACCCGCTTTACCTCGACAGTATATTTGACGAGTACATTGACGGTATACTTCTCTATGACCTGCTTAAGAATCACATTGACCCCGATGATTTCGAGGGCATGAGTACATCTGAAAAAGTTGATGCACTTAAGAAGGCAGGACTTGATCCTCACGAGCTCGAAGATTTTGATATATATGAAGAAGTTTAAAAATATTTTGATATAATAATGTTTGAAAAGAATAAAGAGTTTCGACTGCGAAGCTCTTTTTCTTTACGATAAGAAGGATTCAGGAATAAAAAGGTGAAGGAAATAATTATGTTTCTGGTCAACTCCGTACTGCTCGGGGCTGGCCTTGCGATGGATGCCTTTTCTGTGTCGCTGGCAGACGGATTTGCCGATGTGAACATGAAGAAAGGGCGGATGTGCAGGATAGCCGGTACGTTTGGTGTATTTCAGATGGCCATGCCGCTCATTGGATGGATATGCGTCCATACGATAGCAATTTATTTTAAGAGATTTCAGATGTTTATCCCGTGGATAGCTCTGGTGCTGCTGCTCTATATCGGTATCAAGATGATCATCGACGGCCTGATAAACAAGACGGGAGCCGATGAGGTAAAGGATAAATCCATGGGGCATGGGACCCTGTTTGTGCAGGGAGTAGCCACATCGATAGACGCTCTCTCGGTTGGATTTGCAATTGCGTCATATACTTTTTTGTCAGCATTTGCAAACTCAGCCGTGATAGGCCTGGTGACATTCCTGATATGTATGGCGGGACTGGCATTTGGCAAAAAGATAGGTACAAAGATCGCTTCAAAAGCATACCTGATAGGCGGACTCATACTGATAGGTATCGGAATAGAAATTTTTATAAGTAATATATAAAACGGAGGTTACAAATGGAATTTAAAGGATTTACTTACGGCTACGACGGCAACCACGGAGAGTGGAGATCGGAGGAAGGTATCAGGTCACAGGAGCTCCTCTACAAGACAGGGGTCAACTGGGTATGTCTCTGCGTCGTCTTAAACCAGTCGGATGCAGTCAGCACCGATATCTCATTTGATTTTAAGCAGAGCAATACGGACAGGGATGTGATGGCAGCCATAAAGAGAGCCCACGACCACGGGGTAAAGGTATGCCTCAAACCCATGGTAAACTGTCTCGATGCCACATGGAGAGCGAGGATAGATTTTCCCGACCTTGATCCTGAAGAAGGCGAGGAGGATATCTACTGGAATAAATGGTTTGACGCTTATTCCGGATTTATGAAATATTATGCAGAACTCGGGCAGGAATGCGGAGCAGAGATGCTCTGTGTAGGCTGTGAGATGTGCGGAACAGAGAGGAAGGAAAAGCACTGGAGAAAGCTCCTAACAGAGATAAGAGATATGTATAAAGGAAAACTTATATATAACACAAATCACGGACATGAGGGAGATGTAAAGTGGTTTGACATGGTTGATTATGTGGGAACCAGTGCATACTTCCCGGTAGGAAAGGACGGAGCCGTTAAGGATAAGATGATGGCAAACTGGGAGAAGGTCAGCAAAGAACTGGAAGTCATATCAAAGCAGTGGAATAAAAAGATTGTATTTATCGAGATAGGCTGCAGAAGTGCAGATACATGCTCATCCATGCCGTGGGATTTCTCCCATAAGGATCTGCCCTATAACCAGGATGAGCAGGCAATGTTTTATGATACATGCCTTGAGACATTCTCGGGAAAAGACTGGTTTGGCGGAATGTTCTGGTGGGACTGGAGCACATTTATATACGATGATGAGGAGACTGCATCAAGGGATGTGGGCTTCAACATACACCTTAAGAAAGCGGAGAAAGTCCTTAAGGACTGGTATGCTAAACTGTAAGAATCATATTTAGGAGACAGCAATATGTGGGTTGCCGATAACTGGAAAGAATACAGGGTACTCGATACATCAAACGGAGAAAAGTGTGAGGACTGGGGCGGATATATCCTTGTTCGTCCCGATCCCCAGGTCATATGGAATACACCCCATGACCATAAAGCATGGAAGAAAAAGAACGGCCACTATCACAGGTCTGCCAAAGGCGGCGGTGAATGGGAATTTTTTAACCTGCCGGAGGAATGGGATATCCATTACGAACTCCCGGAGGGAGTGGCAAAAGATCCACTTTGTTTTCATTTAAAACCGTTTTCGTTTAAGCATACGGGACTCTTTCCGGAGCAGGCGGTAAACTGGGACTGGTTCTCACAGATAATCAGCGATGCCCGTAAGGAAGATTCGGACAGACAGATTAAGGTCCTGAATCTCTTTGCATACACTGGCGGTGCAACGGTGTCGGCTGCGGCAGCAGGTGCCTTTGTGACCCACGTGGATGCGTCAAAGGGTATGGTCGGATGGGCCAAGGAAAATGCGGTATCATCAAATATCCCCGGTGACAGGATAAGGTGGCTCGTCGATGACTGCGTAAAGTTTGTGGAGCGAGAGATACGCAGGGGCAATAAGTACGATGCCATCATCATGGACCCGCCGTCATACGGCAGAGGTCCCAAAGGAGAGATATGGAAGATAGAGGAGTCGGTATATCCGTTTATCGAGCTTTGTGCCAATTTGATTTCCGACACACCGCTGTTTCTCCTCATCAATTCATATACGACAGGGCTCCAGCCGGCAGTGCTGAATCATATGATCGAGACAGCCATAATCAGAAAATACGGCGGCAGAGCAGAGAGTAGTGAGATAGGTCTCCGGGAGGAGAGCGGACTCATCCTCCCATGCGGCGCAAGTGGCAGGTGGGTGCCGTGAGGATTGCTATTATAGTAGCAATAATTGACAAAAATGCGTATAAAATGCCATTATAATAGCAATTGGAGGGTGCGTATGGAACAGTTCGATTTTTTGCTGGATGGCCCGGATGAGATTGCGGTAGAGATAGCAAAACAGATAAAAAATATAAGAAAAAGAAAAAAGATCACACAGAAACAGATGGCTGCAAGAGCCAATGTCAGCTATGCATCGTATAGAAAATTTGAGGAAACAGGAATGATATCCCTGTTTTCTTTTATTAAGGTGATGATGGAGCTGGGGATGATAAATGATCTGAAAGCAGTATTTGAAAAACCTTCATATCGCAGTATAGAGGAGGTAATAAATGAGAATAAGTAGTTATTATATTTAAACCAATGGTTAAATGACAAAGAAAACAAGCAGTGATATGCTATTATTGATTCTTGTTAATTAATTAGCTCACACTCGCGTATTGAGTACAGAAGGAGGAATATTATGA
>DFKO01000083.1 GCA_002373855.1 Lachnospiraceae bacterium UBA3643 | reverse complement strand
TTGAAAAGCAGGAGATGATCGTAGTATGCAAGCCCGAGGATTCACCTATGTGGTTTGACAAGCTCTGGCAGAATACCGTAGATCTCTTCAGATCCATGGACATCCCTGTACGTACACTTGAGTGCTGTTCGGGAGACCTTGCAGACCTTAAGGTCAAGTCAGTAGACGTGGAGGCATGGAGCCCCAGACAGAAAAAGTACTTTGAGGTAGGTTCATGTTCTAACCTCGGTGATGCTCAGGCCAGAAGATTAAAGATCAGGGTAAACGGCAAGGATGGCAAGTATCTTGCCCATACACTTAACAATACGGTAGTTGCTCCTCCCCGTATGCTTATCGCATTCCTCGAGAACAACTTAAATGCAGACGGTAGCGTCAATATCCCTGTAGCCCTTCGTCCTTACATGGGTGGCAAGGATAAGATGATCCCCGTTAAATAATTTACAGGATAACTTATGTTTCACAAATATCTTCGCGCAGTAGGTTTCTCTAATATAGAGACCAGAGAAGAATTGCAGAGTCTTATTTCCAGATCGGTCAAAGAGGCTGACAGGAAGTCATATACCACGGTAGGCAAAACCGGTGATGTCCTCTACGGAGAGTATCATACGATGTTTGCCGACCGGTGCGGACTTTGTGTGCGCGGAGAATACGCAGACGACAATACCTTCAGATATGATTATTACTTTCCTTTTCTGGAGGGCAAGGGTGTCACATCCGAGGAGGATGTCTGCATAGAGCGTCAGCTCGAAAAACTCTCTTATGCCGGTGTTGTTGATGATTACAACATGGGCATAGCCATTATCTTTTATCTCGAAAGTATTATCACCTATATTAAATATCTGAATACAGACAGACTGCCCCTTACCGGTACGACTCTGACTCTCTCGGGACTCTCGGAGGGCGGTACCATACTCCTGCCCATCAAAAAGGACGAGGAGCAAAAGAGGCAGATAAAGCATGAAAATATGCGCAAGGCCAGGATGCTCGCCAAGGCAGCAGAGGGTGACCAGGAAGCCATCAACAACCTGACCATAAAGGATATGGATACGATGGGTATCGTCCAGAAGCGTGTGATGCAGGAGGACCTTTACTCCGTTGTGGATACATGCTTTATGCCCTACGGTATCGAGTGCGACCTTTATTCGGTTATAGGTGAGATCACTTCATATGAACTGACAAAAAACAAACTGACAGGTGAAGAAATATACATACTGACTCTTGATATAAACGATATGATTTTTGATGTCTGCGTCAACAAAGCCGATGTGACAGGCGAGGTTGCGGAGGGCCGTAGATTTAAGGGAAATATATGGCTCCAGGGCAGGATCAATTATCCTTATGGGGAATAGGTTTACAGAGTATAATTATGTCAACAGCAAAGCATGTATCGAAACGGATATTTATAATATTCGTTTTGGTTTTATTGACTTTCAACAATATATTCACTATAGATATCCATGCTGACGAGCCTGATTATACAGCAGAGGCAGAGGAGAGAAAGAGTGAAAAGGTAGATACCAACGAAGTACCGGGCTGGCCGGAGGGTCCTGCCATCGGTGCCGAGTCAGCCATACTCATGGATGCCGATACAGGTGAGATACTATATGCCAAAAATATAGATGAGCGCCTTTATCCCGCCAGTACCACAAAGCTCATGACATGTCTTGTTGGTATAGAGAATGCTTCACTTGACGAGCTGGTGACAGTCAGCCGGGAGGCAATATTTGCAAACGAAGCTGACGGTTCCAACATGGGACTGAAGGAAGGTGAGCAGCTCACTGTTGAGGAGCTCATGTACGGTATCCTCATCACATCTGCCAATGAGGCATGCAATGCTCTCGGCGAGCATATCAGCGGCTCCATGGACGGATATGTGGCACTCATGAATCAGAAAGCCGCGGAGCTTGGCTGTGTCAATACGCATTTTGTCACAACGAACGGCCTTCAGGATGACAATCATTATTCATCGGCCAGGGACCTTGCCTTAATAGGCAGGGAATTCTTTAAGTACGATCTTTTATGCAGACTCTCCAGCACGGCATATTATTCCATGCAGGATAACGGTCTCCATGACGCTCACGAACTTTATTCCAAAAACAAACTTTATAAAAACAGGGAGTACGCATACGAGTATCTGGTAGGCAGCAAGACAGGCTTTACCAGTGTGGCTCGTCAGACCCTGGTCTCATGTGCGGAAAAGGATGGCATCAGACTCATCTGCGTCATCATGAAAGAGGAGACACCGTATCAGTTTGAGGATACGATAGCCCTCTTTAATTACGGTTTTAACAATTTCTATCGTATCAATATCGCATCAAATGAGACAAGGTATGACATCAGTCATCAGGATTTCTTTAGCGGCGAGAGTACGATATTTGAAAATACCGCTCCTGTCATATCCCTTGATACCAGGGCATCTCTCCTCTTACCAAACGGCACGGATTTCTCCGCTCTGACAAGTGATGTCACATATGACGGCACCGGGGCTCCATATTTTGGAAATGTTAATTATTATTTTAACGGATACAAATTAGGCTCTGCAGGTATAGCCTTTGCGGGAGAGGAAGCTCCGGACAACTTTATGACTCTCGATGAAGCCAGGGCAGCAGCAGAGGCAGAGAGCTTAAGCGGTAATGAGACAGGTAAAAAGACAGTCATCGTAAATATCTGGTCAGTCATAAAGACGATATTTATCATCTTTGTCATAATAGTTTTTGTCATAGTCCTCTGGACCGTAGGCAAGGTCTACTGGAATAAGTATAAGAAAAAGATCAGATGGAAAAAGAGATTCAGGGACAGTCAGGGTATCTCAACCAGAAGAGATTATAATAAATCAAAAAGAAGACGCCCTTCAAGAGGAACGTCTTCCGTTAAATCATCCGAATCAAAACAGAACCGGAAATCATCAAAGAAACGAAATGATATTAATTTCAATGATATTAAGTTCTGATTAATAATTGTCATTTATTGAGTACTTGTCTACAACTTTGTTAAGCAGCGGCACAGCTTTTGAGAATGCGGTCAGCATATGATTTGAGAAGGTACCGCACTCGCCGCCCATGATCATGTTGTAGGCTTTCTCCCTGTCAAAGGCATCTCGGTAAACTCTCTCTCCGACAAGTGCTTCATACGCATCTACGATAGAGACGATCTGTGCTTCTATAGGGATGTTGTCTCCGGCCAGTCCATCCGGATAACCCTTGCCGTCATGACGCTCATGATGATGGCGGCAGATATTGTAGCTGACTTTTCTGTATTTTTCATCCTGTAAAAATTCTATCTGCTTTAGCATCTCACAGCCGTGGGTGGTATGGGATTTGATCACCTCAAATTCATCAGGTGTCAGTCTGCCGGGCTTTAGGAGGATGGTATCCGATATGGCTATCTTGCCAAGGTCATGGAGAGCGGAAGCACTCTCGATGATATTTACATCTTCCTCTGTGAGACCGTACTCCATGGCGTAGAGCTGTCTCACCATCTCTGCTATTATCCTCGACATCTCCTTGATACTCTTTATATGAGCATTGGACTCAAGGTTACGAAATTCCACGATGGAGCTCATTACCTCGATGATCCTGTCGTTGTAATGCTGGAGCTGTTCATTCTGCTCCTTGATACGTCCTGTCTGCTCCCTGATCACAGCTTCAAACTTCAGTCTGTTGCGGTAGAGCTCTACTATATTTTTGACACGGCCGTATATGAGAGGTTCGATGATGGGCTTGTTGATAAAGTCCGCAACCCCGTTTGCGTAGCATTCCTTGATCTTGTCCGGAGTGGTCCAATCGTTCATCATTATGATAGGGATCAGTTTTGATATACCCTTTTGATGGAGTACCTTTAACAGGACCATACCGTCGATATCAGGCATGACCATGTCGCAGAGGATGATAGCCACATTCTTGTAGTTCTTTGTCAGATACTCCATGGCTACACGTCCGCCGTTAAATACCTGGATATCGTACTCCTCATGAAACAGTGCAGCGAGGATATCGGTATTTTCTTTTTCGTCATCGATGATCAGTATCGTATTTCTTGCCATACTATTCCTATTCCCCTTTTATTTATGATATCTCTATTTGCCTTCCGTTGGTACGGACTGTTGAGCGTTTTCTGTCTTCCTTTACAAACAGGGAGTTGCCGTTTATGCAGACAGTGGTATTTTCATAAAGGTTACGGGTTACTTCGATTGTGAGCTCGTTTCGCTTCATTCTCCGGTAATCCAGTTCCTTAAGCTGTTTTGCCACTTCATCCTTCTGGGCTTTTATCTGGGCCATTACTGCCTGGAGCTTTATGTAGTTAGGATCCTGACGGCCCTTAAGCGCACCCATTTTCATGATGAGTGTCTCCATTACCACATGGGTTTTGCCTTCGTCATTATCAAGCTTTTCCTTCTGCCTGTAGAGTGCATAATACTCATCGGTATCATTATCATCCACGGCACCGACTTCCACATATGTCCTGGCTTTACCTTTTGACCCGATGGTACCTGTCTCTATACCTTTTTCGGCTATGACCTTGCCGCCGCAGATCAGGGATTTCTTGCCCTTTGTCTTTAACATGCCGCGGCATGTGATATCTGAGTTTAAGGCGTATCCCGTCTCAATATTTCCGCCGGACTCTACATTTGCATTTTCAAAGAATGCGGATGTGATGGTACCGGCTGCTATGATGGAGCACTCGCCGTCAGCATTTACACCGCCGCTGATGACGATGTTGCCCTCAGAGGACAGGTTTGCATTTTCGACAAATCCTTTTATAAAGAGGTCACCTGAGCATGTGATATTTACATCGGACAAAACGTTGCCGTTTATCTGGATATTACCGTCAAATGATATGTCACCGTCGAGGTGAGTTACATCGCTTTGGAATACCAGGCAGTCCATGATCTGGATCTTGCCGTCCTTGATACTCATGAATCCGTCTTTTTTTGAGAGATATTTAAGCTTATCTCTCGAGAGGATGAGGTCAGGTGAATCAAGGGGTTCGAGGTCCTTACCCTGGAGTCCCTCTAATGGCAGACCTGTTACGGTGAGTCCCTTATCTCCCGGGTTTGCCGGATGATACTCGGCTACCACATCTCCTCTGTGGATCTTTTTATATTCGGTCGGTGCGAAATAATCTACCGATCCGTCTTCTTTTATCTCAGGTTTTTTCTCAGATTCAAGAAAGAAATATTCGAAATATCCGTCTTTACCTTTTACAGGCTGTCTGCCGTGGAGGACGGGGATCTTTACATTCATGGGGAGATTGGACAGGTTGTCCGGCAGCTCATCAGCCGCAAATCCAAAGGTGAGATCGTATGCGTCCATCATCTTTTTGAGATCACCCCTCGTAAATGATTCGGGGAGCTTTTTCTTTATGATGATGCCGGCCTCCATGAGACCTTTTTCCACATATATCTTTATGCCTGTATCGATATCGGTGTAATCGTATGAGATCTCGCTCAGTTTGTCGAATTTCTCTTCCATAAAGAGGGCCCGGCGTTTTTCCTTCATATCCGTGGCACTAAAGAGGAGACGGGCGTATGATGATACATCGAGGCCCTGCTGGAGACCTAATCTGATCTGCTGCATCTGGCGCTCCCTAAAGAGCACGTTTGCATAGTGGGTCACATCGAGATTTCTCTCGAGACCGTATCTGATCTCCCTCATCTGACGGCCGGAATATTTTACGTCAGCATATATTCTGATATCAACATTGTGATCGATGCCCTTCTTAATCTCAGATAACTGGGCGTCGGAGTAGATCTCCCTCGGATAATTATTGATATCAAAGAGTTCTGCTTTCTTTTTCTCCTCTGCCTGGACTTTATCGAGGTCGTCGAGGAGGGAGCTGAGCCATTCCTCTTCTTCCTTTTCCTTTTTCTCAGCGGTCTTCTCAGTCTTTTCCTCAGCCTTTTTTACCACAAAGGAGTTGGTCTTGCTGTTTACGGCTTTCTTTAAGTCGTCTTCCTGAGATGATACCTCATCGAGGAGATCGAGGAGAGAGTCAGTGTTGAACATATCGTCCATACTGATTTCGTCGATCTTCAGATTATTGATATCGTCCGTCACGGATTTGCTGTTGTAACTATCCTTGCTGCTGTATCCCATAATTCCCCTTGATACTTATACTTTACTGTATTTCAAAAACCCCGTTGTGGGATTTCTCATTTACCATTTTTTTAAAGTCAGGTATGCATTTTCCCTCCGGGTCTCCCGCAAACCCTTTCTTAAAGAGGACCTGACCGTGCTCTACCATCCCTCCCGTTTGCAGGATGAGGATGATCATATCATCTGTCTCATACGAGCCTGTTATGGTCGTATATTTAAAAGTCACTGTCTTGTCACCGGTCTTTACCCTGACATTTACAGGCTCAAAAAAGACCTGCATGACTATATATTTACCGTAGTCCCTCTGCATGTTCCGGTAGTTTATCCACTCGGAAACCCTGTATCCGAAAAAAATAAAGAGTGTAAAATAAACTGCCATTACGAGGGTGATCCCTGCCGGTATGGTCCATCTTAAATACATAAAGAGCAGAGTCACGGCGTAAAAAATTACCGAGAATATGAGGCTCATGCGCTTTAAGTTTTTGCGCATCTTTGTAAAGCAGAGACTGCAGTACTCATGATGCATGGCCTTTGTTAATATGAATTTGTTTTCATATAATATTTTGGCCACCTATGCGTCCTCTTGTATCAGTTTATCTTCATTTATCGGAGCAGAAGAGGGGCTTTCAGACTTTTCTTTTAAGAGTCTCTTTCTCTCTCTTAACTCATGTACTTCCTCTTTTGTCGTATATTCCGTAAACTTCTCCGCAAAATAGAGGCCGCTGTCATGATGCCTGATCCGGAGCCTTGACTTAATGGGTCCGTGCTCCCTGCAGATGGCCGCAGAGTAATAATTCTTTGAGTTATTTGAAAACCAGTTAACCGATTTACGAAGGATGGCACCGCCGCATTTCTCGCATTTGACAGCCATGATATCCCTGCTGCCGGTGATACTGTCCCTTCGTTCATAACCCCTGCTCACAAAATAGCTCTGGCCGTTGTCATATATGCTGATCTCCGATGCCTCGTTTAAAGGGATGTGGTACAGATCGTATGTGATACCTGCCTTTAACTCATCATCGTTCATGAGCTTTAATATCTTTGCTGTATAATACGCATCGGAAAAGGCCCTGTGGAAGGGTATATCCTTTTCAATACCTGCCTCGTCCACTGCCGATTCAAGGTTGTATACCCTGTCAGGTTCACCCATATGTACGGCAAACATTTTCTGTACATTTAAAAATAGGATGGGACTGCGGCTGAGTGGTTCCATACGGTAAAAAGCCATATTGCGCTGGAGCTCCGTTAAATCCTGGGTGCCCCATGTGCAAAAGATGATCTCATTGCCGTACCATTTCCTAAACCTCTCCATGATCTTGTAAAAGGTTCCGCCCCGCATGAGCTCCGCCATGCTGGTATTTAATATCTTGCGTATATGTATATTTAATTCTTTATAGACCTGGGGTCGTATCACTTCCGAAAACTCGGCGATTTTCTCTCGCGATTCATCGAGCTTTACGGCACCGATCTCTATGATCTCAAAGGGAAGCTTTCTGTCTGAAAAGGACTTGCCGTCTACCGGCTGATTCCACTCTAAATCAAACACAACATAATTCACGAAAAAGCCTCTTTCTACTAACTAACATAATTATTTAAATTATATCCTATTCATCATAGTTTGTACACTCTGAGCCTGTTAAACGGCTTTTTTTGGTTGAAGAACGGAAAACAAAAAATCTTTAATTCATGCACATAAGATAAATACAAGTTTGCATTAACTTACTTTTCAAACAGAAAAAATAGGTTTAGTATATGCTTATATTAAATAAAGGTTAAATTTACAGGTAGTTTGAGATGAGACTCAGAAACATTACAGGCTCGAGAGAGATGATCGCGGAGTCGGATTTCGTGGTCCATGAGCCAAAACTCTTAAAGGGCAAATGGAAAGCCCGTTTTGAAAACGATCATCCCATTTATATTGAAATAGGCATGGGTAAGGGCCGTTTTATCATGGATTCGGCCAGAGCAAATCCTGACATAAATTATATTGGCATAGAGAAGTATTCAGCCGTACTGCTTAGGGCTATCCAGAAGATGGAGGAGGACCCCCTCCCAAATGTCATACTGATCAGGATGGACGCCGAGGAGATCACGGACGTATTTGATAAGGGCGAGATAGACAGGATATATCTTAATTTCTCAGACCCCTGGCCAAAAGACAGACATGCCAAGAGGAGGCTGCCGAGCGGAGCGTTCCTTAAAAGGTATGATGAGATACTTAAAACCGGCGGCACCATCGAGTTTAAGACAGACAACAGGGAATTGTTTGATTTTGCGGTAGAGGAGCTTGAAACCTCGCCGTTTAAGGCAGAGCGGATCACTTACGATCTGCATAATGATCCGGACATGATGATTGGGAACATCATGACTGAATATGAAGAGAAATTTTCGTCAAAAGGCAATCCCATATGTAAATATGAGCTTGTCAGACGATAAGGAATAACGGGTGGGACCGTTATGAAAGGTCTCCGCATCAGGAGATCAAGGGAGGATAGTATTATGAAGGAAGTTAAAAACAACAGGGGATTTTCTCTGGTTGAGCTGATCATTGCCATTGCAATCATGGCGATACTCGTAGGCATCGTGGCAGTGCAGCTTATCAAGTATTTTGAAAAGTCCAAGATTGAGGCAGACAGGCAGACCTTAAATGCGATTTATGCCACTATTACCTACGCGGCAATGGACCCCGGTGTATTAAAAGATCCTGTGTCAAAGCAGTTGATAGACGATATGGTTGCAGCACCGATGACATTAGAGAGTCTTGAAGGATACAAAACATCTGCTCTTTACAATGAGATCATTGAGTCACTTAAATGGCCGGATCTTAACCAGTCCACATATATCAGGGAATTTGTATCGGCTCATGCGCCAGGTTCCACCATATATTTCCAGTATAAGGGCGATGTGGTAAATCCTCTTGCCATGTGGATCACAAAGACAGATTCAACCGGTAATAAAGATACGAGCTGGCCTGACCCCACCGATTATACGGATGATGCAAATATCAGACACTGCATCTCAATATATTAATTAAAAAGCAACAGCTTATCAGTAAGTTTGATGAGCTGTTTTTTTAATTTTCTTCAATTTTTCACACAAAAAACACTTATTATAGGGTAAAATTATAATGTTATGATAAGGAACATTATATTTGATGTCGGGGCGGTACTGGTGGATTTCAGATATCACGATTACATGCTGGATCTGGGATTTGACGACGATACCGTAAAGACGATAGAAGAAAAACTGATACACAACGACGATCTCTGGGGTCAGCTGGACCTTGGGGCAGAGCCTGAGGAAGTGACGATTGAGCGGATGCTCACGGAGGTACCGGGCTATGAGGACAAGGTCAGGTATTTCTTTGAGAAAAATGTGGATATCGTAAAGACCTTTGATTACACTGTGCCCTGGCTCACTGATTTAAGGAGCAGGGGATATAAAATATATCTCCTCAGCAATTACCCAAAGAAATGGTGGACTCTCCATGAGCGTGAGCGTTTTGGATTTACCCACTTAACCGA
>DFKO01000136.1 GCA_002373855.1 Lachnospiraceae bacterium UBA3643 | reverse complement strand
GGATTCTTTGGATCCACATTCATCTCTTCAAAATAAAGAAATGTAAAAATATCTGCTGCCGAGAGTGATCCTCCCGGATGTCCTGCCTTTGCCGAATGAACGGATACGATGATATCCTTTCTCACTTCATTGGCGATTTTCTGAAGCTCCTTGTTGTCCATCTTGTATTATCTCCTTGGAAAAATAGGGTGTCTTTTGACACGACCACATGATATTGTATCATCATCGGAATGAAAATGCCACATGATGTGGCATTTTACCGAAATATATCACATATATTATTAATATGCGTATGAATATGCATTATATACATTATTTCCGTATTCAAGATACATCACTCTGAAGTAATCATTGTCCGTTTCTTCATAGAAATAGATGTATGCATCTTCGTCATCAAATATTCCTTCCGTATCGCTTGTGATCATGAGGAAGTTGCCGTTTTCATTTTCTTCATATTCGAAATAGTCATATTCAACGCCCTCGATATCCCTGATAACGCCTGTTCCGTCATTATAAATGATCACGCCGAAACATTCGTTTTCAAATGTCTCATTATCAACTATGGGCAGATATGATATTTCTCCGTCTGTGTTTTTCATGAATCCGAACCACTCACATACATAATCAAAATCGCCTACGTATGCTTCGGTAAAGCCATTAATATCAAAGTATTCGCCGTAGTAATCTATCTCTGGATCTTTAAACTCCGTAAATACACAGTCATTGCACTGGGCCTGGAAATTGTAGAGGATAGACTGGGATTCATACTCTCCGAATGTACACTCATCAAACACATTCATGAATATATCAGCCTGCATGGTAAAGCCGGCGTTTGAATTGTCAAATACACAGTTGTTGAAATAGCAGTATGACTGTTGGTCATATGTACATATGGGACCATACTCGCAGTCATGGATGTGGCAGTCATATGCAGTAAACCAGTCGACACTCTCCATATATACTCCGTATACTCCGCATCCGTAGAGATCAAGGTTTGACAATTCCACGTTGCTGCATGTGTTAAATGAGAGAACATCTCCGCTGCACTGACCAAGGTCTGTATGTCCGAGTGTCATGTTGTAAACAGACACATCACTGCAGTTTATAAATGCGAGCACATCCGCATATCTGGGATCTGTCTGGATCTCTGTATCAAGAGGATCATCCGTACCGCCTGAGATGGTGAGTCCGGGCACATCACTGATCAGGACTTCGTATCCGTCAAATACTTCCTCTATATTTACATAATCGTGGGTATCATTAAACTCATCCACATCGATACTGTTAATATAATCCGAGAGGACATATGTACCGCTTGCCAGTGTCACATATGTATAAGGATATATGCTGTCCAAAAAATCCTCAAGATTGTCTACGTCCAGGTATGTGACATCAGTCGGATCGTCTGTAATTGAATCATCGTATGTACAGTCGTTAAATGTAAACGAACCGTAATTAAAGGTCTGCGCATTTAATACAGAAGTCTCAAATCCGCCAAATGAGCAGTTATTAAATATCACACTGTTGGCTTCTGTGTCATAAATAAAATCGGCACCGTACTCACTGGCTTTATTATCATAAAAATCACAGTCATTAAATGTAACTGTGGAGTCATAGATATCAAAGAGATTGAAACACTCGCATCCATACATGGGACAGTCATTAAATTCTGCAGATGAGTCCATGATATTAACTGTTCCGTAGCTGCAGTCCCTGATTATTGTGGAATCAACAGTGATATTGTATGAGTAGTTTGCGTAAATACCGTAAGTACCGCATCCGTACAGATCCATACCGGATATATTTACTCCGTCACAGTCGCTAAAGTAAAGGACTGCACCCGAGCAGTATCCTTCACCTGTTGTATGACCTACTGTCATGCCCTCTAAAAATATGTCCTCGCAATTCTCAAAATTAAGTACACATGCATATCTCGGCTCTACCTGAAGCTCTGTCTCGTAATCACCCTTGATAGTCAGGTCGTCCACACCTGTAATCACTAGTTCGAGACCATCATACGCATCACGAATCTGAACATAATCATGATGATTGTTAAATTCTTTTCCGTCCGATCCGTAGAGTTCCTCAAGGTCAGGCGTCATGTCATATACACCATCCTCAATGACGATAGTTACGCCTGGAGCAATGGCATCAAGGAGATCTTCTGTAGAAGACACTCTGATCTCGCTGTCTTCCTCAGTCTTGTCCTTCTTATCCTTTTTGTCCTTTTTCTCTTCCTCTTCTTTTTCCGCACCGCATGCAGTAAAGACCATGGCTGCGCAGAGAGTCATGGCAGTCATCAGAAACTTAAATTTCTTCATGTTCTCCTCCTTAAAAAACTAACTAACTTTGTTCCCCGTATACAGTGAATAGTATTTACCCTTTTTCTCAAGGAGCTGTTCATGATTGCCCCTCTCTATGATACGGCCCTGCTCAAGTACCATGATGCAGTCCGCATTTTTAATGGTTGATAATCTGTGGGCAATGACAAATGTGGTCCTGCCTTTCATAAGGGAATCCATACCTGCCTGCACCAGTTTTTCCGTACGTGTATCTATGGAGCTGGTCGCCTCGTCCAGGATAAGCACCGGCGGGTCTGCGATTGCCGCTCTTGCGATGGCTATGAGCTGGCGCTGGCCCTGGGACAGATTGGCTCCGTCTCCCGTGAGCATCGTATTGTATCCGTCAGGTAATCTTGTAATAAAACCATGAGCGTTTGCAAGCTTTGCTGCCGCGATGATCTCATCCTCTGTGGCATCTAATTTACCGTATAAAATATTTTCTCTCACGGTACCTGTAAACAGATGGGTATCCTGAAGTACTATTCCGAGAGATCTTCTAAGGTCTGCTTTTTTGATCTTATTGATATTAATACCGTCATATCTGATCTTGCCGTCCTGAATATCATAAAATCTGTTTATCAGGTTTGTGATAGTCGTCTTGCCGGCACCTGTCGATCCGACAAAAGCAATCTTCTGGCCGGGAGTCGCAGATATCTTTATATTATGAAGGACGATTTTCTCATCGGAATATCCAAAGTCCACATCATTGAATTCCACATCACCCTTAAGCTCCACATAAGTGGTTGTATCGTCTGCTTTATGATAATGTTTCCATGCCCACCGTCCCGTATGATCCGGTGTCTCTACGAGACTTCCGTCCTTTTCCTTTGCATTTACCAAAGTGACATATCCCTCGTCAGGCTCAGGTTTTTCATCCATTAAGTCAAATACTCTCTCTGCTCCGGCGAGAGCCATTACGATAGAGTTGAACTGCTGGGAAACCTGGGTAATAGGCATATGTACCGCTCTGTAATATGTTAGGAATGCCACGACCGAACCGACAGAGAGTCCGCCGAGTTTATCCATGGTGAGCACACCGCCGACTATGGCACAGATGACATATCCCATATGACCGAGCTGACCGTTTATGGGACCGATGATATTTACAAATTTATTTGCTTTTGATGCACTGTCATAAAGTTCATCATTTAATTCATTGAATTTCTTTATGCCCTCTTCCTCGTGACAGAATGCTTTTACGACTTTCTGTCCCTGCATCATTTCTTCTATATATCCGTTAACGGTTCCGAGGTTTTTCTGCTGTCTGATAAAGTTTTCACCTGACTTGCCGGCAACCTTTGCTGTCACAAATACCATGATAAACACCGTTAAAAACATGGTAAATGTGAGGGGTACGCTGAGCATAAACATACAGAATACGACACCTGTGATCGTGATAACAGAGTTGATAAGCTGGGGCATACTCTGACTGATCATCTGACGGAGAGCATCCACATCGTTTGTATAGACGGACATGATATCTCCGTGGGCATGTGTGTCAAAATACTTTATGGGCAGTGTCTCCATTTTGTTAAACAGAGTCTTGCGCAGTCTGTTTAATGTGCCCTGGGTAATCTTTACCATGATCATGGACTGGGCAAATGTCGCGAGTACTCCGACACCGTAGACTACGATCATCTGTACGATTTTTCTAAACAATGGGCCAAAGTCTTTGCTGCCCTGGTCAAGCATGGGCTTTATATAATCATCGATGAGGTCTCTCGTAAACATGGTTCCGTAGAGAGATGACAGTACCGATACGATAAGGCATATGATTGCTATGACAGCAAGGGGTACATAGTTACCGTACGCAAATGCTACGAGTCTCTTAAATGTAGCACCGGGATTTTTGAGCTTTGGCTTTGGGCGAAGGGCCATCTCGGCTTTTCTGCCCATCTTTACTTCCTTAACGTTTTCCTGTGCCATTATCTCTCACCTCCCTGCTCATCGAAATCTCCGGAGCCTCCGGTCTGTGATTCATATACTTCCCTGTATATCTCATTATTCTTAAGAAGCTGTTCATGGGTATCAAAACCGTTGATACGTCCGTCCTCAAGGACTATGATACGGTCAGCATCCATGACACTTGATATACGCTGGGCAATGATAAGCTTTGTCGTACCCGGGAGTTCCTCCCTGAATGCCTTTCTGATCTTTGCATCGGTAGCCGTATCTACTGCACTCGTTGAGTCATCGAGTATCAGGATCTTTGGATTCCTTATAAGAGCTCTGGCGATGCAGAGTCTCTGTTTCTGGCCTCCGGATACGTTGGTACCGCCCTGTTCAATATGGGTATTGTACTTATCAGGCATCTGCTCTATAAATTCATCGGCACATGCAAGGCGGCATGCTTTTATGCACTCTTCATCCGTGGCATCCTTTTTACCCCATCGCAGATTATCAAATATACTGCCGCTGAATAATATATTTTTCTGAAGCACCACAGCTACTTGATTACGGAGGACTTCAAGGTCATACTCTCTGACATCCACTCCGCCTATTTTTACAGATCCCTGAGATACATCGTATAATCTGGGGATCAGGTTTACGAGACTGGATTTTGCACTACCGGTAGAACCGATGATACCGATGGTCTCCCCGGATTTTATATCCAGTTTTATGTCTTTTAATACAGGTTCACCTGTACCTGACTTATATGAGAAATCAACATCATCAAATACTATGCTGCCGTCCTTTACTTCCATAACGGGATTTTCCGGATTGACTATATCCGGTTCCTCATTAAGTACCTCCGCAATACGCTCTCCGGAAGCGGCACTCATTGAGACCATGACAAATATCATGGACATCATCATGAGGCTCATGAGGATACTCATACAGTATGATAAAAGGCTTGTGAGATTACCTGTGGTAAGGTCTCCCGCAACTATCATGTGAGCACCTACCCAGCTGAT
>DFKO01000103.1 GCA_002373855.1 Lachnospiraceae bacterium UBA3643 | reverse complement strand
GATACTGGTTCCAGATATTAACCATACGGTTAACCTTGTCATCGGGAGTATCAACATTGAGGATACCGAGGAGCTTATCCCAGTATGCCCGAAGCTCTGCCATACCCTGAGCAAATTTTTCAGGTGTATTGTATTTCTCGATCATAGCCTTGGCTTTAACCTTGTTGATGGTCTTGCCGTCAGCCTCGAATTTCTGATCAACAGGCATCTCTACATAGCCGAGTATAAATACGAGTGTCTTTGTCTCGCCGGGCTTAAGTGTGATCTTCTTGAAGTGAGAAGCGATAGGAGCCCATCCGTCTGCAAAAGAGTTTGTAGCCTTGTTTGCAAGTACAGCCTCGGGATTGTTAAATCCGTTGTAGAGTCCGATGAATGAATCTCTGTCTGTATCGTATCCGTCGATTGTATCGTTTACTGAGTAGAATGCAAAATGATTACGGCGGTCTCTGTACTCTGTCTTGTGATAAATAACAGAACCGTCAACTTCTACACGACCTGTTGAGAAGTTACGCTGGAAGTTGTTTGAGTCATCCTGTGCATCCCAGAGGCACCACTCTGCAAATGAGAAGAGTGAGAATGATTTCTCTGCTGATCCTTCATTTGTAAGTACTACCTGCTGAACTTCTCCGTCATAATCCTGGGGAACGAAGAATGTCACATTTACTTTAAGATCGTTTTTCTTACCGGTAATTTTTGTGTAACCCATACCGTGGCGGCACTCATACTCATCAAGCTCTGTCTTGACGGGAGACCAGCCGGGATTCCAGATGGTACCGTTATCATTGATATAGAAGTAACGACCTCCCATATCGATAGGAACATTGTTGTAACGATAACGTGTGATTCTGCGAAGGCGGGCATCTTTATAGAATGAGTAACCTCCTGCTGTGTTTGAAATCAGCGAAAAGAATCCCTGAGTTCCCAGATAGTTGATCCATGGATATGGAGTTCTGGGAGTGGTGATGACATACTCTCTGTTGGCGTCATCAAAGAAACCGAATTTCATACCTTGCTCTCCTTTGTTTTTGTATTGATATTTGTATTTGGGCGCACGAGCCCAATTAAGAAAATTATATAAAAAAAGGGTAGAAAAATCAATTAGATATAAAAGAACCGGGCACCGGTCGTAAATCAGATAATTCTCCGTACCGTAATGATGCTTGTATAGGTGGCACTGCCCACTTTGATACCGCCCGAGGGAGTACTTGCGTGGACTATCTGACCATTGCCGATATATATGGCTACATGACCTGAGTAGCATATGATGTCTCCGGGCTGGGCTTCTGCGTAGGATACTTCAGTGCCGATAAATCTCTGGTCATACGAAGTCCTCGGAAGAGAATATCCGAATATGGAATATATCGTCATGGTAAATCCTGAGCAGTCAGAACCGTCGGTAAGACTTGTGCCTCCGGCCCGGTAGGGATTACCTATAAACTGGCATGCGTATACAGCAATCTGTTTTCCCAGGTCACTGCCGTTTGCTCCATAAATAGGGGATACATCGTAGGTTGCACCTTTAGTTGTTGTGATAGTAGACGAACCGCCGCTTGGGATAGCAGGAGTGGTGGAGCCGGAATCGCTATTATCTGAATCAGATGAGTCCGTATTGTCATCATCGCTTATGTTAGAATCAGTGTCCGGAGTATCTCCTGCATCTGCAACGAGATCTGATGATACAGTAGTATCGGTATCAGCAGGTTCATTATTTTGCGCTGCCAGAGCCGCAGCAGCCTGAGCCGCAGCAGCTTTCTGGGCTTCAATCATTGAGGCATAAGCCGCAGCCCGTGCTTTTGCATTTGTAATCTGGATTTCATAATTGTCTGATATTTCTTTTAGCTCCTCTATAGATGCCTCGAGCTCTGACGACTGAGTTTCGTAGTCGGCCATCATTTTTTCGAGATCTGCCTTTTCGGCTTCAAGGTATGATTTGAGCTCAGTCACCTCAGCTACCGTACTTTGGTACTCGGAGAGCATATTTCTGTCATATTCATATAAATCCTTATAATAATCGGATAAGGTAACTGCCTCGGCAAAGCTTCCTGTCTTTATGTATATGGAGATGAGACTGGTGTCGCCGGCTTCATATAAATATTTAATACGTACAAGCATTGCTGCGTACTGTTCTTCCTCAAGGGCAGTAGCTTTAGCCAGGTTATCTGTCGCTGTTTCAATCTCTTCATTAACTCTGTCAATATCGGCACTCAGGACTTCCTGCTCTGCCATTAACTGGACCAGCATGTCTGTCTTGTCCTCAATCTGGGCATCTACATCCTCCTGCTCGGCAGTCAGCGAGAGAACGTCTGTATCATAGGGATTATCATCATCATATAATACAGTCGGGGTATCGATAACAACCGGAGCCGGATAAGCCAGAGAATATATATTTGTTGCAACGCCTGCCACTACAGGGCATACAGCGCATATCATTATTTTTTTGATCAGATTTTTGTCTTTCATAACTTCTATATTTTACCACAGTGGTGACATGTACCGTTAACAAATTGTGAACAAATGCATTTTCAGATTATGATAGAATATACATGAATTATTTATTATTATATACGTATGATTAAAGGATATAAATTATGAAAGCAAATGATAAAACAAATGTAATGAGAATACTGGACAGCAAAAAGATCGCCTATGAGGTTCACACATACGATGCTGATCCTGCCCTTACAGGTGAAGATATTGCAAAGATTCTCGGCGAAGATCCCGATAAGGTTTTTAAGACCCTCGTCACAACAGGGAAGACGGGAGCCTATTATGTATTTGTGGTACCTGTGCCGGGAGAACTTAATCTTAAGAAAGCTGCAAAGGCAGCAGGAGAGAAATCGATAGCAATGATAAAGCAGAAAGATTTGCTGCCACTTACGGGATATGTTCACGGAGGTTGCTCACCTGTCGGGATGAAGAAGCAGTTTAAGACATTTATCCATGAGACAGCCTGCGGGTATGATAAGATATTCGTAAGCGGAGGAAGAGTGGGTGCTCAGATAGAAGTTGAGGCTGACAAACTTATTTCATTAGTCGGATGCATACCGGCCGATATAATCGGGGAATAAGGATGGTGATAGGTACCGTTAACAAATTGTGAACAAATGCAAGGATGTCATTTCGGGGGCGTCCTTTTTTTGATATAATTGCCGTAGTTTATTAAAAAGGGGAAAGGAGATTCATGTATGTACAGCGAATCAAAAATATTTATAGGAAAAAACGATAAAGGAGAGAGGGTAAATCTCATCCCAAAGATGGCAAACAGGCACGGTATCATAGCTGGTGCAACAGGAACAGGTAAGACTGTTACCCTTAAGGTAATGGCCGAAAGTTTTTCGGAGATGGGCGTACCTGTGTTTATGGCTGATGTAAAGGGCGATATAGCAGGTCTTGCATGTCCCGGAGAAGACAGCGAGGATATGAATGCCCGTATAGAAAGATTCGGTCTTACGGAAGCAGGCTTTAAATATGACAAATATCCTGTGACACTGTGGGATATATACGGAGAAAAAGGCGTAACCTTAAGAACCACAATATCCGAGATAGGTCCCTTGCTTCTATCAAGACTGATGGAACTCAATACAACCCAGTCTGACATATTAAATATAGTATTTAAGATTGCCGACGATAACGGTCTCTTATTGATAGATACAAAAGACCTTAAGTCAATGCTTAATTATGTATCTGAAAATAACAAGGAACTTGAGGCAGACTACGGCAAGATGAGTCCCCAGTCAATTGCAGCTATAGTCAGAGCGGTAGTAGCTCTTGAACTGGCAGGTGGAGATAAATTCTTTGGAGAGCCTGCCATTAACATAATGGACTTCTTCACAGTTGGTGAGGGTGGCAAGGGTATGATAAATATCCTCGACAGCTCAGTACTCATAAACAATACAAAGCTTTACTCAACATTCCTTCTGTATCTCCTTTCGGAACTCTTTGAGAGACTGCCTGAAGTTGGAGACCTTGAAAAGCCCAAGATGATATTTTTCTTTGATGAGGCACATTTATTATTTAAAGATGCACCAAAGGCTCTCATTGAAAAGATTGAGCAGGTTGTAAAGCTCATCAGATCAAAAGGTGTAGGTGTATACTTCTGCATCCAGAATCCAAAGGATATACCGGATGGGGTACTTGCCCAGCTTGGTAACAAGATACAGCATGCGCTTCATGCATACACACCTGCTGATCAGAAGGGTGTAAAGGCAGCAGCCCAGTCCTTCAGGGAGAATCCTGCCTTTGATACATATGAGACGATCATGGCTCTCGGAACAGGTGAGGCAGTCGTTTCATGTCTTGATGAAAACGGTATGCCGATGATGGCGGAAAAGACATTTATACTGCCTCCTGCATCAAAGTTTGGGGCCATAGATGAGTCAAGACGAAATGAAGTCGTAAAGGGCAGCCTGTATTACGGAAAATATTTTGAAGTCACCGACCCTGAGTCAGCATACGAGATACTCCTCCGTAAAGGCGCTGAGGAAGAGGAGGCAAAGAGACTCCTTAAGGAAGAGGAGGCTGCATTAAAGCAGCAGGAAAAGGAAGCCAAAGCAAAAGCCAAGGAAGAGGAAAAGGCAAAGAAAAAAGCGGAGGCTGAGAAAAATAAAGTCGCAAAATCCGTAGGCAATACGGTGTCAGGCACTGTGGGCCGTGAAATAGGAAAAAATGTGGGCAGCAGCTTCGGAAAGTTTGGCAAGACCCTTGGAGGAAATGTAGGCGCATCTTTAGGCAGAGGCATTTTCTCTACATTATTTAAGAAATAGAAAAAGTATTTATGAGAAAATATGAGTTTATAGTTCCGTGTCATTTCGGACTGGAGGCTGTATTAAAAAGAGAAATAATCGATCTTGGATATGATGTCACTTCAGTTGAGGATGGCAGAGTGACATTTTTTGGTGATGAGGAAGCGTTGGCCAGGACCAATATCGGGCTCAGGACAGCAGAGCGTATACTGATAAAACTCGGATCCTTTAAGGCAGAGACTTTTGAGGAACTGTTTCAGGGTACAAAAGCCCTGCCGCTTGATGAATATATCCCAAAGAACGGCAGGTTCTGGGTGACAAAGGCATCGAGTGTAAAGAGCAAACTCTTCTCACCATCTGACATCCAGTCAATCATGAAAAAAGCCATGGTTGAGTGCATGAAAGAAAAGTATCATATCGAGTGGTTCCCGGAGGACGGGGACGATTATCCCATCCGTGTATTTATAATGAAAGATATGGTCACGGTCGGGCTGGATACATCCGGAGACTCCCTTCATAAAAGGGGATACAGAAAGCTGACGGCAAAAGCTCCCATAGCGGAAAATCTCGCATCGGCGCTCCTTATGCTGACACCGTGGAATAAAGACAGGATACTCATTGACCCGTTTTGCGGTAGCGGTACCTTTTGTATAGAAGCAGCCATGATGGCCTGCAATATGGCGCCCGGAATGAACAGGCAGTTCCCCGCATCAAAGTGGTCTCATATAGCTGCAAAATCAGTATGGGATGATGCTTATGAGGAAGCAAAAGAAGATGTGGATATGCC
>DFKO01000075.1 GCA_002373855.1 Lachnospiraceae bacterium UBA3643 | reverse complement strand
TGGCTAATTCATCCCGACGCTAACATGGGTTACTAAAATATATGTTTTTGCGATGAAAAAATTTATGTAATGTGAAAAATAAAGAAAAAAAGGAGAAAAGAGAGGACTGCCAAACAACCGGTGAGTCCTCTTTTAATATGAGAATAACCGATGTCTAGCTATCTGGCGATATAATCCATTTTCCGTTTTTCTTTGCCCCTTCTCTGCTAAGAAGATGTTTTTCTTTGAGTTTTCTGATAGTTCTCATTACAGTAGGTCTGCTGAGGCCGGTTATTTTTGTAATTTCGGTTATTTTAATGTAAGAATTCTCTTTGATTAGTTTTATAATAGAAAGCTCATTTTTAGATAATTTTAAAGTATCATTTTCGAGATTTAAAGTATCATTTTCGAGATTTAAAGTATCATTTTTGAGCGAATTTTTGTATTCCTTAATTGTTACCAAGAGATTTTCTATATGATTATTAAGCATAAAATCTAAAAATGCCGACGGATTACCTTCTTCTTGGGATTGAGCAAGAGATTTTATGTATTGTTCTCTGGAATCCTTTTTAACAATTGAAGGTATAACATCAAACTCTGTCTGTAACATATTCATCACCAATCGAGCCATTCTCCCATTACCGTCTGCCCATGGATGTATGGTGACCAAGTTGTAGTGACTTAAAAAGCTTAACTTATAAATGTTATCTGTATCGCCTAGTGAGAGTCTTTTCCTTTGGGTATTTAACCAGTTGCAAAAATCTTCAAGTCTCTGGGGAACTTTTTCATATGACATGTAACTTTTTCCGCCCCGACCTGCCGTCACATTGAGGAGCCTAAGCTCTCCCTTGATACTGCTAAATTTTCCCAGTGCAGTATGATATTCTGTGCCGGTATTGTTCATAACCATTGAAGAAAGATGACATAATAACTTAACACTGAAGTCAGTGTGTTGTTTTGCCAAAGCTATTGCCTCTATGTATGCATTCTTTAAATCAATATTCATTAACTGTTCTTCAAGAGGTTTATTTGGACTTACTCCTTCGTCAAACAATAATTTGTTTTCGATTTCAGTTACTGTTGAGCCTTCAACAGCGGTTGAATGTGTAACAATAGAGTATAGATAGAGCTTGTCGTAGTCTATCTGTTCAGGAATCCCGATTTTCACATATTCGCTTATAATATCATGCAATTTACTCATTTTTCATTAATACCAAGATGATATCCTTTGTACATTCAATATACTCATATCATACCATTTCTTTTTAAATAATTCCCTATTTAATAAAATTGTCGTGTATACATAATGATTTTATAATATTTTTCTCGTCACTGCATGAAAAATCAGGCATTCTTATCGTTTACAGACGATAAATATAAGAATCTTTTATTTTTTCACACAAAAATCATCATTTTCCTCCGATTTTGTATTATAGTAATATAGGCGTCTTAAGGGCGTACCTATATTGCTTTTTTATAGGGAATATTATTATAGGAAATTTTTCGACAGGAGGATGATTTAAAGTGATCGTCGAAGTAAAGAATCTGACCAAGAGGTACGGGTCCCACACGGCAGTCAGCGACCTTTCCTTTGGTATAGAGAAGGGAAAAATCTACGGATTTCTCGGGCCTAACGGTGCCGGTAAATCCACGACCATGAACATTATGACGGGATGTCTCGCAGCCACAAAAGGCGATGTCATCATCGGCGGATATGATATCTTTGAGCAGCCTTTAGAGGCCAAGAAGCTCATCGGTTATCTCCCGGAGATGCCCCCTTTATACATGGACAGGACACCCCTTGAATATCTTAAGTTTGTAGCCGAGGCAAAAGGCATCAAAAAAGAGGATATTAATAAGGAAATAGATAAAGTCATGGAAGAGACCATGATAAAGGATGTATCTGACAGAATCATCAAAAATCTCTCGAAAGGATACAGACAGAGAGTAGGCATAGCCCAGGCGATCCTCGGTGACCCGGAGGTGATCATCCTCGATGAGCCTACGGTAGGCCTTGATCCCAGACAGATCATCGAGATCAGGGACCTCATCAAAAAGCTTGGTAAAAATCATACTGTGATCTTATCAAGCCATATCCTCTCTGAGGTCCAGGCAGTATGCGATACAATCCTCATTATCTCAAAGGGCAAGATGGTAGCATGCGATACACCTGACAATCTCGAGAAGCTTTTTGCCGGAGGCATCACAGTAAAGATTACAGCAGAGGCATCTGAAAAGGATGTAAAGAATATCTGCAAAGAGATCAAAAATATAAAGCTCACTGTAAAGGAAAACGGCAAATACAGTGAGGCAGTCATCGAGTCAAAGGATAAAGATGAAAATAAACTCTGCCGCGACATTTTCTTTGCATTTGCAAAAAATAATAAGGCAATAATCGAGATGACCAAATCTGCTGCAAGTCTCGAAGATATCTTCCTTGAGCTCACAGAGAGCGAGACTGAGGAAGAGAAAAATGCAGATAAAGAATCAGAGGAAGGAGACGATGAATAATGAAAGCTGTATTTAAGCATGAAGTAAGTTCATATTTTACAGGACTTACAGGCTATGTATTCGGAGCATTTCTCCTCCTGTTTACCGGTATTTACTGTATGGTATACAACATATCAGGCGGATTGACCAACTATGAGTACGTACCGGCCAGCCTTCCCTTCATATTTATAATAATCATCCCCATACTGACTATGCGTGTCATCTCGGAAGAGAAAAAGCAAAAGACGGACCAGCTCCTCTACTCCCTTCCCTTAAGCATGACGCAGGTAGTCATCGCAAAATATATGGCACTCATGGTTGTATTCCTGGTGCCCGTTGCGATCATGTGTATCTATCCGCTGATACTCACGGCATTCGGTCATGTGTATCTCCCGGTGGTTTTCGGTACAATGCTTGCATTTTACCTGATGGGCGGAGCCCTTATAGCAATCGGCATGTTTGTATCATCCCTTACCGACAACCAGGCCGTGGCAGCAGGTATCAACTTTGTGATAATGCTCGTGATCTACTTTATCACAGACCTCTCTGAGTATGCGGCAACTACAGCAGTCGGATCACTCCTGGCTCTTATCATAGTAGCAATACTCTTTTCAGTACTTGTCGGATTTATGACAAAGAGTGTATTTTCAGGATTCACAGTCGGAGTAGTACTGGAGGCAGCGATCGTCGCATTTTTCACGATCAGGAGAAGTTCGTTTGAGGGACTCTTCCCGTCTATTATGAACAAGCTCTCAATATTTGAGAGATTCTACACATTCGTACAGGGTGTGTTTGATATTACAGGTATCGTATATTTCCTCAGTATCATCGGAGTGTGCCTGTTCCTCACGGTTCAGTCACTTGAGAAGAGGAGGTGGAGTTAATCATGGCAGATAATAAAAAGAAAATCACCGATTCTTTAAAGACAAAATATTTTAAGGCAGGCAGCTACAGTATACTGGCATCGGTAATCGTAATATCCATTGCGGTAGTGATAAATATCCTGGTGGGATCAATGCCTGTTAAATATACCCAGCTGGATATGACATCAAACAGTCTCTACAGCATCAGCGATGAGACTAAGATGATCATCGGCGGATTAACAGAGGATGTGGAAGTCTACTGGATAGTCAGAACAGGATTTGAGGATCCGGTAGTCGAGAATCTTCTTAATAATTACGACGATTTAAGTGAGCATCTGAAGCTCATCAAAAAAGACCCGGATATCAACCCCGGATTTGTACAGGAGTATGCCCAGAGCTACACAGACAACAGTATCCTTGTAAAGAAAGGTGACAGATACCGTTTCATCGATGGCAACGACCTTTATACATTCGATGAGGAAGATATGTATTCCTACTACTATTACGGTCAGGAGCCTACTCCTACAGGATTTGACGGTGAGAGTCAGATCACGGCAGCAGTCGATTTCTGCAACAAGGATGTTCTGCCCAAGATGTATGCCCTCACAGGTCACGGTGAGGTGACGGTAGCCGACTCATTTAAGGATTCCATCTCAAAGCAGAACATTGATTTTGAGGAGATATCACTTATCACAATGGAGGCTGTTCCGGAGGATGCGGATATTATCCTCATCGATTCGCCCCTTAGCGATATCTCTGAAAATGAAAAGGATATGCTCACAGAGTATATGAATAACGGAGGAAACATCATCCTCTTAACAGATGTGGTTCAGAACGGAGAAAAGCTCACAAATTTAGAGAGCCTCATCGCATCATACGGTATTTATTTAAAGACCGGTTTTGTATGTGACGGAGATTCATCTCATTATGCATTCGGTACACCATACTATCTCCTGCCGGAGCTTGCATCCCATGATATCACATCCGTAATCGCGGATAACGGATATTATGTACTACTGGCTCTTGCCCAGGGTATCGGTATAGATGAGACACTGCCTGAGGGCGTGACTGTCACACCACTTTTGACATCATCTGTACACGGATATATCAAAGATCCGGAAGCCCTTACACTTGAGTATGAGGACGGTGACGAGACAGGTGCGATCACACTGGCCGTAGCTGTCACAAACGATCTTCAGTCATCAAAGATGATGGTCATCGGTACATCAACGATCCTCGATGAGAGTGCCAACCAGATGGTCTCAGGCGGAAATGAAGATTTCTTCTTAAATACAATAGAGTGGATGAGCGCCGGAGAAAACGGTATGGGTGATTACACGATCCATGCAAAGGCACTTGAGAGCGAGTATCTGACAGTCAGCGAGAAAGCAGGCGGACTCCTCAAGATAGTAATGATCGGTCTCATACCTGTTCTGTTCCTTGCACTCGGTATAGTCATCACAGTTAAAAGGAGACGCAGGTAATGAACAGGATAAACAAACTGCTGATACTGGGAAGCGTGCTGCTCCTTGCAGTGATTGCATTGTTATTTGTTAAATCAAAAAACGCATCCGAAGCATCAGAGCTCATAACAGGAGAAACAGCTGCAGCCGGGGAGACATACTTTTCCGTAAGCATCAATGAGATTACCTCAATTAAGATAGATTTAAATACAGAGTACAGCAAAGAGACCACAAATCTGGCTAAATCAGGGGAGACATGGAGCAATACGGATGATGTGAATTTCCCTCTTAACATATCAATGGTGGAAGCAATGCTTCAGGCAGCTTCTGATATAAAGAGCGAAAAGATCATCGATACGCCTGCAGATATGTCAGAGTACGGACTGTCAGCCCCCGCCCTTACGGTATCGTTTAATGACGGAGCATATACCCTCTCATTTGGCAACAAGTCTGCGATGTCAGAAGAGTATTACATGACATCAGGGGACGGCAGGGTATGCCTGGTCGGATCAGGTGTTTACAATACATTTGCGGTTTCATGGTCCGATCTGGTACAGATGGAAGAGATACCCGATATGACCGGTATAAAGTCCTTTACAGTCCGGGGTGAAAATGCGGACGTTGAGATCCTGAATAAGTCAGAGCTCCCCGAATTTGCAGACAGTACATATGACTGGTATATGAATGTAGACGGTGAATACAAGCCCCTCGACTCGGCAAAAGCCACCACATTTATGTCAAATGTAACTGACCTTAAGTTTTTAAGCTGCAAAGATTACTACGCAGATTCTCTTGATCTGTATAATTACAAGCTGGACAGGCCGTATTTTACGATCACTGTAGAATATGACGGCGGTACATTTGCCCTGGATGTAGGTACACTTGACGGTCTCTCTCTCTGTGCGAGATTCCCTGATTCAAACATGGTATACGAGATAGACAACAGTCTGGGTGTGACTCTCCTTTATACACCATACGAGGAGATGGCACCGGCAGAGGAAAGTATTTCAGATAATGATACAACTTCCGATAACATTGTAGTTCAGTAAAAATAACCCATCCCACGCATTGGGGCGCGGAGCAGACCCTTAGCGTGGGGTGGGTTATCTTTACGAAAACAAAACAATCGAAATACCCTCCCCACCGGCTCGTCCGGCGAGGAGGGTATTTATAAGGGAAATAGGGAGTAAAAATTTATGTGAAGGATTTTAATTATCCCTCAATAGCGATATATTTTGATTCCTCAACCTTTGGTGTCGGATCCTTTTTAGGTACGCACATTGTCAGGACACCGTTTTCAAATTTTGCCTTGATATCCTCCTGTGTAACATCCTCACCAACATAGAAGGATCTGCTGCATGAACCGGTGTAACGCTCGCGGCGTATCACCTTGCCTGATTTGTCCTTCTCCTCTTTATTTTCATTCTGGGAAGCCTTGATGGTCATGTAGCCGTCCTTAAGCTCGGCAGAGATATTTTCCTTGGCATATCCCGGGAGGTCGATCTTGATCTCATAGCCGTTATCATCTTCGCTGATATCGGTCTTCATGATGCCTGTCTGATTGGCAGAGCTCTTTGTGTAAGGTACGCTCGGTGCAAAATCATCGAAAAAGTCAAATAAATTGTCATTGAAAATACTGGGCATTGTCATCATAAGTCATTCCTCCAATCTTTATCTTCATTTATAATTGATAATGTCACCGGGGAAATTTCTTTGTTTCCCTCCTGATGATTATGTTATATCACGATTGTTAGCACTCGTCAAGTGCGAG
>DFKO01000117.1:1357-9954 GCA_002373855.1 Lachnospiraceae bacterium UBA3643 | reverse complement strand
CAGGATTCTTTCTGTAATAGTTAAGCAGCTCGGATACATAATCCAGCATACCCCTGTTAAGATGATTCTCGAGCATAAACCAGTCGAGCTCTCTCGCCTCGCTCCACTCTCTCTCCTGAGCAAAATCCTGTCCCATAAAGAGGAGCTTTTTGCCGGCATGACCAAACATGAATGTATATCCGGTACGGAGGTTTGCATATTTATCAACCTGATATCCGGGCATCTTGTTGACCATTGAGCACTTAAGATGTACTACCTCATCATGTGAGAGAGGCATGATATATTTCTCTGAGCAGTTGTAGCTCATGGCAAATGTCATCTTGTAATGGTTGCCCTTTCTAAAGTAAGGGTCGAGCTTCATGTAATCACAGAAATCATGCATCCATCCCATGTTCCATTTGAATGTAAATCCGAGTCCGTCATCTTCAGGAGCAGCTGTTACCTTAGGCCATGCTGTCGACTCCTCGGCAATGGTCATTACACCCATGTTAAGTCCGCGGATAACGGAATTAAGATGCTTAAAGAATTCTATAGCATCCAGGTTTTCATTGCCGCCGTATTTGTTGGCAACCCACTGACCGTCCTGCTTGCCGTAATCAAGGTAGAGCATCGATGCAACAGCATCAACTCTGAGTCCGTCAATATGGAACTCCTTGATCCAGTAAAGGGCATTGGCGATGAGGAAGTTTCTTATCTCATTCTTGCTGTAGTTAAATATCTTTGTACCCCAGTCAGGATGCTCACCCAGTCTCTTGTCGGGATGCTCATAGAGGCATGTACCGTCAAACTCCGCAAGACCAAACGCATCTCTCGGGAAATGTGCGGGAACCCAGTCAAGGATCACTCCGACACCGATACTGTGAAGCTTGTTGACAAGATATGCAAAATCTTCCGGTGTGCCGTATCTTGATGTAGGTGCATAATATCCCGTCACCTGATATCCCCACGATCCGTCAAAGGGATGCTCTGCAATACCCATAAGCTCTATATGGGTGTACTTCATCTTCTTAAGATATTCGCAGATCCTGTCGGCAAATTCACGGTATGTATAGAATCCGTCCTCAGTTCCGTCGGGATGTTTCATCCATGAACCGATATGGCATTCATAAATTGCGATAGGCTCGCTGAAAAGATTCTTTTTCTTTCTCTCATCCAGCCATTTCTGATCGCTCCACTTAAGCTTCTTGATATCATATACCACAGAAGCTGTTCCGGGACGGAGCTCTGCATAATTTGCATACGGATCAGCTTTATAAATGCCGTCGCCGTTTGGTGTGATTATAAAATATTTATAGAGCTCTCCCTCCCCGAGACCTTCTATAAACACTTCATATATGCCGCCGTTATCGCGCTTTATCATAGGCGTGGCATTTGTATCCCAGTTGTTGAAATTACCGACGAGACTTACGCTGCGGGCATTTGGAGCCCATACTGCGAAATATGTACCCTGCTTGCCATCCTTTTTACACGGATGGGCACCGAGCTTTTTGTAAATCTCATAGTGAGAACCCTGTGCAAATACGAACTGATCTGCGTCTGTTATAAATAATTTCTCGGGAAGTTCGTCAACATTTACTGTGACTTTCTTCTCCTGTGTCTTCTTATCTGCAGCCTTTTTCTCAGCTGTCTTTACTGCCGTTTTTGACGACGACTTTTTAGTTTCTGCCATTTTAACCTCCATACATTACGCATTTCCCTTTTATGAAATACAATTATACCACATTTTATACAAAAAATCTTTAGTTTTTAAAATCTTTTTCGTATAGAATGATCATATCTTCATAATCGTATCTCTTTCCTGCCAGAACCTTTGTAAAGTTGGACAGTCTGAATCTTGTTGCATGGTCTATCGCCTCATCGACAATCTCCTCAACCTCGCCTCTTGTCACTATATGCTCACCTATCTGGAGCTGACTGATACGCGCATGGAGAGCGAGGACTCCGCGCTCCTCATCGATCTTAAACTCCTGTGAGTATGCATATTTCTTGGCATATTCCACGAGAGAGTTGTCACTCATCGGTACGATATCGACTCTCGCATTAAAATATCCTGTCAGCACGCTGTATGAATTTACGAGACGGTCTATCTCCTTCTTTGTATCTGTCATGATGACGATGATACCGTCTCCCGCATTTTCGAGGGCCCTTGTAATATTTTCAAGAGTATCCTTTGTGAGCTTACCTGCTTTTTCTATAATGAGGGCACCGTTTGATAGCTGCATGAACATTCCGGGGATATCCTTGTTGTTCATCTTGTTACCGCTTATCTTGGCAACCTTGGCTGCGATGAAATTGCTGTCGATGAGCTGGATCTCCTTAATGATGGCCTTGGCCAGATTAAGTGTACCCATACCGCTCTCGCCGGTGATAAATACATTACCCACATATGAAGCAAGGGATATGACATCTACTGCTTCAAGGATCTGGGCTCTCATCTTCTTGGAATACAGGAAGTCCTCAAATATTATCTGCTCATCGTATGAGAAATCTCTGTCTTCATCTTCATTATAATCATCATTGCTCTCGGATACTGCCTTTGCCGTTTCCTTATCGGCAGCTTCTTCAAGGGCACTGCCTATATCTGATATCTGCTCTGTATTTAATGTGATATTGTTTGTCTCGGGAGATACAGCAGGCTCGGGCTCCTGAGCAGTCTCTGCAACAGGCTCTTCCTGCTCTGTCTCTTCTGCAGCCGGTTCTTCTGACACAGTTTCTTCTTGTGCAGTTTCCTCTGATACGGTTGTTTCCTCTGCTTCAGGCTCTCCCGCTACAGCTTCATCGCCGGGCTTATCTGTCTCAGGTTCTTTTATTTCCTCTTCTTTTGCATCATCATTAAGAGTGATCTTTGTCTCTTTTGAAACCTGATCTGTATCGATCACCTGGGTTGTGTTAAGGGAGTAGCTGTATGCCCTCACTTCATCAGGCAGTTCTATTGTGTCCCCTTCTGCAGAAGGTTTAATATCGGCAAGCTCATCTATTACCGCTGTCGCAACTGATGATGCTGCCGTCTCTGCTGCTTTTTCACCTGCAACCGCTGCTCCTGCAACTGCTGCCCCTGCCGCAAGTGTCTGGACCACGCCGTCCGGTGCTTCACTTTTTTTCTTATCTGCCTCGACTGCCTTGTCTACCTCATCCCAGATAGGAGTATCGTATACTTTGTTAAGGGCTGCCGTAGCATCAAATGAAGGCTCATCCTTCTTTACTATATCTTCATATTTCTTGAGCTCTATCTCATTACCGAGTACTCTCTTTTGCTTCTTTTGCTCTTCCTCGATCTGGGCAATGACTCCGTTTTTACGATCCTCATCAAAGTCCTCAAAGATCTTGCCTGTCTGCTCGAGGATATTCTGTTTTACTTCCTCATCCTGCTGGGCCTGTTTTTTCTCTTTTACCTTTTCCCACTCGGCGAGGACGTCCTCTATGTTAAGCTGACCTGTGATCTGCTTTTCTTCTTTATTTTCTCCGGGCATTACGAGGGATATCTGACCGTCATTGCCTACCGACAGTACATCATTAAACTCTCCGTCCTTCTTTACATTGCTGAATATTGAGCTCTTCTCTGTATTTTGCTTTGCAATAGCCTCGAGGTCTACTATCTCAGGCTTTTTCTCCTCTGAAGCCATCCTCTGGATAGAAGACGTACTGTAGATATCAGCTGTCTTGTCCTCAAAGAATGTCTCATGGATCACCTTATCGGCCTCTGCTTCCTCTTTTGTCTCCCGGGTTGCAGGCTTATTTTGCTCAGGTGCGGTTTCTGTCTTTACCTCACCTGTATCCCTGCCGGGCATTACGATCGTATCAGCCGATACAGGCTGTTCCTCCACATAATCATCACTTACGGGATAATAGAGCTCACCCTCATATAAAATACCGTCGGGAGTATAGAAATTAACGCCGTCATCTGTAAACAGGAGCTCTCCGTTTTCGGAATAAACTTCTCCGCCGTCGTCATAAACTTCAGGTACATTTTCGATTGGATTGGTATGGAATTTCTTTGTGACAGAGCCCGGCTCTTCTACCGGCTTTATATCATCATCGTCATCATCCATCATTGATGAAGCGATCTTATGAGTCACTTTCGTATCATCACTGATCTCATCATCACCCATGAGCTCTCTCATAGACTCTGCGAGGGCCTTCTGGAGATTGATGGTATTGAACTTGCTCATATCTATTGTCTTTACGTGGAAATCATCTTCCTCGGTGGCACCGGGCATCTCCTCACTGTCGCTCTCAAATGAAGAGAGGTCACCCTCCACATCATTGCGCCTGTCGTACACGGCCTGCTGGGACTCGGACAGCTTTGCGTGGAGCATCTTAAGCTCCATGGCCTTTATTACAAAAGGACCTTTGCCAAAAAGTGAGATCAGTTTGTCACAGCACTCAACACATCTGGTGGCAAGTCCCATACAGTGATACATATATGCGAGCTGGTATGTCCACTCCGGCTCAAGGCTCTTTGATGCTATCTTTTCAAGCTGGGCCACTCTCTCCTCGTATGTAGCCTCTGCATATTCGAGGAGTTCATATTTAAGGATGTCACCGCCTACATCTCCGGGAGCCATCCTGTTGTATACGCTCATGTACTGCATTGCAGATACCTGATCGCCTGTCTCAAGATAAAGTTCACATATGGAAAAAACTGTACTCTTGCTGTTAGGACTTCTGTCGTAGGCAAGGAGCATGATATCAAGAGCATCCTGAAGTCTGTTGTTGACTTTATAGAGGTCACTGATACGCTGAAGCATTGTATAGCTTCTGACTTTGCGCCAGTCTATCTGATCCGCTATGTCCGCAGCCTCGGCATATTCGCCTTTAGATACGAGCTCGATGATCTCGTCAGACATAATGGTATACTTTCTTTTCTCTTCGGACATCAGTCCCCTTTTTCTTCTTTTCTCCACCTTCGTTTTCCTCGAAAATAATATAAAAAATACCATAATGGGCACAAAAACCCACTCTTCGAAAGTTTACCATAACAGTATAATGATGTCAAAATAAAAGCCACAATATTTCGGCCTTTTTCATATGAACTCACAAAATATTGTGGCAAATTATATTATTTCAGGATATATACTTTCGCGATCCGGTTTACATAATCAAGCGTATATTCATTATTTTTTATGTATTCCAGCAGTATTTTTTCTTTTTCCGAAAGATCCAACGATACTTCAGCTGTCAGATCCTCCATTTCGTACAGCACGCTTCCCTGTCCTATCATGATGACCGGATGATCTGTCATACTGTTTATCTCATTTTCAAATTTCATACTGTTATATGAATCAAGGTCCGGCCAGGACGAGGATATGACAGGCTTTCCGTCCAGATAATACATAAGCGCCGGTATATTGCCGTATAGCAAAAGTCCCGTATCTCCATCCCCGGTTATCTCCCGGTAATATCCCGAAAGAGCCGTCAGATCACGGACCATTGTCTCATTTGTATTCATTCCGGTCAGGACGGGATTACCCTCTACCCAGCGATTTGCATCCCTGTCATTAAACAGACAAAACATTCCTGTCCCGAGGCACGATATTATCATCATTACAATACATGCTCCGATACTTCCAAAAAACATGTCACCCTTTAATCTGCCTTTTATCAATGAGATTTCTTTTTTTGAATAATCATAGATCAGCTGGATCGAAACAGGGAAGATAATAAACATATTGTTTAAAACGGGATAGAGTCCGTTGTTGCTTCCTATGGGAGTAATGAATATCGTGATCAGTCCGGCCATTGATAAAAGCTTTATCTCTTTACAGGTATTTTTATCAATGATGGCAATTATAAATGCGATCAGGGAAATATCAATCCACAGAACAGCAAACTGAAATACCGCCTGAAGGCTTTTATAATCAAAACCGAACAGACTGTTTCTCTCCATATAATATAGAAAGAGCGAAGATAAAATAACTGTTACCACATATCGTACTTTCTTTAGTTTAACAGGAATTGCAATGCTGATAACAATAATGCAGATAAGAAATCCTGCCGTTCTGATAAAATAAAACAGACTCTCTTTATATCCCGCGAGAATATCCCCGATCATCCCAAGTGGTGAATAATCCGATGCTTCCTTTGTTGCGCCGAAAAGTTCTGATATGCCGTTTATATAAGATGACGGTCCTGCAACCAAAACCATTACGATAACGGCTGCTGCAAATCCGCCTATGCATATCAGACATTTTTTTATACATTCAGTTGCCTTTTCTTTTTCAATCACCGAATATCCGATGACGATCAGGATAAGTGCTGACTCGCAGATATTAGGAAGCCTTGTAAATACATTTAATCCGAGAACAACACCTGCCAAAAAAAGTAATAAGGATTTTTTCGAAAGCAGTCCCGATATAAGAAGTATCACGCAAAATCCGAATAAGAGATATGTCAGATAATTATATATAAGCGCAACGGGACACCAGCAAAGACCAAGTGCTGCAAGCTCTCCGAAAAATGCCACGGGTACATTTACTTTCTTTGTTCCTGTCATGAAAAAATAAAACATTACCGGGATGATACACTTTAATATGCCGCAGTAAATATTCATCCCAAGCATGGTATTGCCTAGAGGCAGTCCGGTAAACAGTCTTCCCAAAACATTGGATAAATATGTGGAATAATACCACATACCGTCAAGGGTATCAGGATGCATAAAGTTGCCGTAATTATACCCGCTGTCTGTCAGATCTATTCCTTTTGCGCTTTTAATAAGTCCGTATGCCAGAAATATTATCGGCACAAGCACAACTATTATTTTTTCAAATCTTTCTTTATTTTTAATACTCAAAATTTTTTTGCTCCAAAAGCAGATCTGATAAAACCGCAAATTCTTCAAGAGTAAATGTCTCGCCCCTCACTGTCTCAGGCTTTCCCATCTTTACGAGGGCTGCGACGACCTTGTCTCTCGTTAGATTTAATGAACTGTCATTTGATAATCCGTTTGAGAGAGTCTTTCTCCTCTGATTAAAGGATGCCCTGATCAGTCTGAACATATATTTATCATCTTTTACCTTAACGGGACACTCTTCATAGAGATCAAGTCTGATGACAGAGCTTGATACATTAGGCCTTGGCATAAAGCACTCCGGCGGTACTACAGCCACCACCTCAGGCTTTGAGTAGTACTGGACTGCCAGGGAGAGAGCGCCGTAATCCTTGCTGCCGGGGCCCTCCTGCATACGGTCGGCCACTTCTTTTTGAACCATTACTGTAATATTGCTGACAGGTACTCTCTTTTCAAGGAGACCCATGATGATCGGTGTAGTGATGTAATATGGCAGATTAGCCACTACCTTTACAGGTTTGCCATTATTATATTTGTCACAAAGTTCCTGTATATCGGTCTTTAATATATCCGCATTTATGATAGTGACATTATCGTATGAGGAGAGTGTATCATTTAAAACAGGGATCAGGGTCTCGTCTATCTCAACGGCAATAACTTTCCTGGCCCGCTCTGCCAGATACTGGGTCATGGTACCGATACCGGGACCTATCTCCAGGACACAGTCATCCTCTCCGACAAGAGCCGCATCAACTATTTTTTCCAGCATACTCTTATCGATCAGAAAGTTCTGACCGAATTTCTTCTTAAAATTGAAATTATATTTGTTTATGATCGCCGCTGTCTGCGACGGTGAACCGAGAGTTGCCATATTTATTCCTGCCTGTCTATTCCATACATCCTGAGCGCATTTTCATAGCATGCACTCTCTATCTCTGATACTGTCTGGCCCCTTAAGGATGCCACTTCCTCTATTACATATTTAATGAGAGAAGAGTCGTTTCTCGTACCTCTAAACGGCTCCGGCGCCAGGTACGGGCAATCCGTCTCCAGTACCAGTTTATCAAGAGGTATCATCTGTACAGTCTCTTTTAATTTCTTTGAGTTCTTAAAGGTAACCACACCACCTACTCCGATATAATATCCCATTTTTATGAGCTCTGCTGCCGTCTCCTTTGCATACGAATAGCAGTGCATCACTCCTTTAACATCCGGATACTTTCGCAGTATCTCCATAGTATCCTCGCAGGCTTCTCTTGAGTGGATGATGACGGGCTTTTTAACCCTGGCTGCCATTTTCATCTGCTCCTCAAACCATTTGATCTGTATATCCTTTGACGGCTCATCATAATGATAATCGAGGCCTATCTCACCTACGGCCACCATCTTTGGATCGTTTACGAGAAGATCCTCCATTTCCTTCATGATCCTGTCCCCGTCCTGTTCAAGGGCCATTATACCCTCGGGGTGGAGACCAACCGATCCGTATATGAAATCATACTTTTTTGTGAGAGCCTTTATATCCTCCATGGAATCCCAGGTAGCGCATACATCTACCACCATTCCCACGTTTTTATCACGGAGGGATTCTATCAGCTCGAACCTGTCTTCATCATATCTGTCATCGTCATAATGGGTATGTGTATCAAAAATCATCTCTTTTTCTCTTTCTTTTTATACTTAAATATTATAATCTGAAAATTTTTAAAAAAAGTAGTTGCACAATCAATTGCATTGTGTTATAGTAACATTTGTTCGCGGTAAGCACCGCTAGCTCAGCTGGTAGAGCACCTGACTCTTAATCAGGGTG
>DFKO01000117.1:0-1294 GCA_002373855.1 Lachnospiraceae bacterium UBA3643 | reverse complement strand
GTTCGAGCCCCTGGCGGTGCACTCAAAGTTCGGTTCAAATGGATTTCCATTCGGGTCGGACTATTTTTGTACCCTTTTTATTTTCCCTTAAGTTTCTTTGATATCTGCTTCAGTTTATATATGAAGAAAAACCATCCCGTATTCTTTAGCTGCAGGTCTATCAGATCCCTCTCATATTTGTTTACTTCTTTAATATAGTAGGGATTGTTCCTGAAATCAGGAAACAGGTTCATCATCTCCCTGCCGAGATTCTCTGCAAATGATATTTCCTTTTTCATATTGCCCTGCATATATGTAAAGAGGGTATTGCGGTAAAACATGTTAGCAAACTGATACTCAATGGCATCCCTGTACTCAGTGAGAGACCCGTTTTCCTTTGAATGAGTATACATGATCCGCATGGCCTCCATGCGCTCCTCGCATTTTTTCTTTGTGATACTGTGAGTCGTGGAGCTGCCGTGCTGATAATAGAAATAGTCAGCCTCGGGGATAAACTCAAAATGCTTTATCCTCATGACGATATCTGTCATCGTCGCATTGTCTTCATACGAGATATGTTCCGGAAATGCAAAAGGCCTGTCAAAAAATACCTCTCTTGCGTATATCTTCGTGACAAGTGGACCCGGCTTAAGCAAAAACCTCTCTCTCGTCTCATGATCTAATATGCCTGTCTGGCCGGAATTATTGCACTCAGCCTTTACCCCCGGTGTCATGGTATGCTCACTGACAAGGCTCATGTCGACGCCTACAGCATCTGCTCCTGTCTCCATGGCCAGGTTAAACATCTTTTCATAAGCATCCTCTTTCATCCAGTCATCGGAATCCATAAATCCGATAAATCTGCCGCCGGCTTCCTTTAGGCCCAGGTTCTTGGCACCACCCTGCCGCCTGTTTTCGGGAGATGCGATGACCCTGACCCTGCCGGGATACCTTTTCTCATAATCTTTAAGGATATCAAGGGAATTGTCCGTGGATTTATCGTCTACGGCGATTATCTCCATATTTCTCATGGTCTGATTAACCAGGGAATCAAGGCTGTAATTCAGTTTTCCGTCTCCTGCCATATTGTAGACAGGTACTATAACACTCAGATCTATCATTTTTTCTGTAAATAAACAGGGCCGCTTATCGGTTAATTGTTCCCGATTTATGTTAACTGTTCCGTATTATGATAACAAAGACACGGATTTTAATCAACAAAAGCCCTTTATTTAAAAGGCTTCCCGGCTAAAAGAACGAAAACACAAAAAATTCACATATTTTGTTAGCACTCGCACTTGACGAGTGCTAACAA
>DFKO01000084.1 GCA_002373855.1 Lachnospiraceae bacterium UBA3643 | reverse complement strand
GCTTCCCTATTTGTAATCTCTATCAAGATTCCTTCCTCCTTTTATGTAGATTTACAGCTACATAACTGTCTTGCATACTTTCGCAATAAGTTTACAACATTTTTGTAACAATGGCAAATATAACATTATTGTAATATTTTCAAATTGATTGACCCGGTCAGTCATATATCTTTTAATCTTTCGTAAACGTAAAATTCTCCTTGCCCTCATCGTAGGAGCTCATATCCAGCATGCCTTTCATATCGTCAAGCTGAGGCAGGATGGCATCAAGCCGCTGTACCTTTTCCTCCAGAAGGTCTGTATCTCCCATCTTTACCCGGATATCTCCGAAATATAATGTCATGTCGCCGTTGTCATTAAAATATATCCTGTCGCATACGATTCCGTATTTTCCAAGGAGCTGTGTCACATTGAGGACTATCTGAAATACTCCGGGGTCATCAACAGGCAAGGGCTCATACATGACAAAATGATCAAACTTAAGTCCCGTCACAAGTGGTATGCTGTCTGTCTTGACCTTTGAGCTCTCGACTACTATACCGTCCTTATCAAAATAGACGTATGTACCGAGATATTCGACATAGCCTGCCAGAGTCTTTTCGTAGACAGTGATCTTAATCGTATTTTTATCGACTACGTCCACATCCATCTTTTCTACAAAAGGAATGTCTGTGATACTCTTATTTCTGTATTTTAATGAGAGGAAAAATGAATTGTCATAAAACCATCCGGTCTCGACGAACTTTCTGATCTCGGCTGCGCTGTAGTGGGCATTGCCCTCCACGTATACATTTCGGACTGTATAAACCATGAGGACATGATAGATTCCCAGTAAAATCAAACAAATGACAAGCTCGATAAAGCCTGCCACTGTCAGATTGTGAATCCTGCGGTCGAGCTCGTATGCCCGGTCCTCATCACTTATATCATATTTGTCAAAATAATCCGTATCCCTGTTTCTCATTAACGATTACTGCTGTACTTTTTGATTTTTGGTAACACACAATACCAGTGCTATCTCAAAGAGGAGACAGAGCACTGACGATCCTCCCGATGATATAAACGGAAGGGATACTCCGGTGTTTGGAATCGTGTTTGTCACAACGGCTATATTCAGTATGGCCTGTAGCGCTATATGCCCCGCGACTCCGCTGACTATCAGGGTGTCGTACATGGAGTTGCACTTTGTGGCCAGATTGACAAGGCGCAGTATCAGGGCAGCAAACAGTATTATCACCACCATGGCTCCGACAAATCCGAGTTCCTCACAGAGAACAGCAAATATCATATCATTCTCGGCCTCAGGTATCTTGTTCATCTTCTGGATACTCTCTCCTATGCCTTTACCCCAGAGTCCGCCTGAACCGATGGCATACAGCGACTGGATCGTCTGATAGTTATCAACGTCCGTAGATGTATCCTCAGGATTAAGCCATACTCTGATTCGTCCCATTCGGAAACCGTCACCGACTCCCGACTTGATCAGTATGACCATGATCAGAACAAAAACTGCAACTCCTATAGCCAGGACTCCGTATATAGCATAGCGTCTCGACTTAACAAAGATCATGATATAAGATATGCCAACAACGATTATGGCACTGGACATATTGTTTGATATGCCCCCCAGGATCAGTCCCATTACGAGGGGCACGGAAAATGCAACTGCTATGCCTTTTTTATTAGCTAAAATATTGGGGATGGAAAGCAACCACGCCATGATCAGTATGGCTGCAATCTTTACTATCTCTGCAGACTGGATGGTAAAGGGGAGTCCCGGGAATTTAAACCATCTTGTCGCACCGTTAAGTGTAACCTTTAATCCCGGGATAAGCAGGAAAAGCACTGACGCT
The DNA here is from genome assembly GCA_002373855.1 of Lachnospiraceae bacterium UBA3643. Lineage (GTDB taxonomy): Bacteria > Bacillota > Clostridia > Lachnospirales > Lachnospiraceae > NK4A136. Next base: position 8,143 of record DFKO01000084.1, on the reverse strand, counting down.
CCTGCAACGCCAAGGGCGATAAATGCAAGGGTTTTAGGGGGTATCCACTTTATACCTACTTTTGTGACCAGGACCATCAGACCCGTTCCGGCGAGTATACACAGCAGCTGTGCAAAGAAATCCTTTGCTCCCGATTTATAGGCTGTCACGGAATAGATCATCAAAAGTCCGATAATATTAAGGAGAAACACGCAAAAAAGCATGGTCACATCAATGCCCAGTGTCTGTACTTCGCCCTGTACGTTTCTGCTCCTTCTGTTTTCTCTCTCGTTCATAACTATATGCCTTTACTTAAACTCACGAACCATCCGCTTGAATTCTTTTCCCCTTACCTCATAGTTAGGGAACATGCCCCAGCTTGCACATGCAGGAGAAAGCAGTACTGCCATGCCCGGTTTTGCAAGTTCTCTCGCTTTGTTTACCGCCTCCTCAAATGTATCAAGGAGTATTGTATTGTTAAATCCGTGTGCCTTTGCGCACTCATCAATTTTTCCTTTTGTCTGACCTATGAGTATCAGCCACTCAACCTTGCCGTCAAAGGCTTCTATCCACTCATCGTACGCATTCTGCTTGTCATATCCGCCGCCGATGAGCACGGTCTGCCTGTTCATGGCCTGTATACCCTTGATCGCCGCATCGGGATTTGTACCCTTTGAATCGTTGTAATAATCGACATCATCAACTGTAGCCACATATTCTATCCTGTGCTCTACGGCAGTAAACTCTTTTACAGACTTTATAATGCTGTCCATGGGTATACCTGCGGCATCTGTCATGGCAATCGCGGCCATCACATTTTCATAATTGTGTACGCCGAGGAGTTTCATATCGTGGACATTCATCAGCCTCTCCACGCTGCCGTTTCTGGCATAGCATATATCATCTCCGTCAAGGTAGAGACCTTCATCAAGCTTTGTCTTTGATGAAAACCAGATGACTCTTGCAGGACATTTCGGTGCAAAATCCTTAAGGTACTGATCTTCATAATTCAATACGCATACATCATCACCTGTCTGATTTTTAGTGATGCTCTCCTTGCATGCCACATAATTTTCCATCGTATGATGTCTGTTTAAATGATCAGGGGTGATATTCAAAATAGCAGTTACATCAGGATGAAAATCAACAGCAGTCTCAAGCTGGAATGAGCTGATCTCAGCTACCGTAATATCATCATCCGTTGTATTAAAAGCTTCTACCGTATACGGATTGCCTATATTGCCTACGACAAAGCTTTTGCCGTAATAATCCTCAGCTATCTTACCCGTAAGGGCTGTAGTCGTAGTCTTGCCGTTTGTACCCGTGATACCGATCAGCCTGCCTTTTGCAAACTGGTAAGCCAGCTCTATCTCACCTATTACGGTGCGGTCGTCCTTTTTAAAATCATCGACAAAGTCCGTATCAACCGGGATACCGGGGCTCATAACGAGCAAATGGCATGATGACTTAACATCTGCCGGAAGCTCACCTGCATATATGTCGCACGATGCATCTCCAAGCTTTTCAATTAAAGCATTCTTATCAAGCTCTTTATTCTCATCATATAAAACAGGAACTGCTCCCGCTTTATCAAGGAGCTTAACTGCTGCGATACCACTCTTGCCGGCTCCCATTACAAGTATTTTCCGATTTTCAAAATCCGATTTATTAAGGCTCATCTTTTTTCTCCGTAAAATTATTACCAAATTCCCTCAAGGGCAAATGCGCATCCGATTATGGTGATGATTGTAAATACCGCTACAACCTTGGTCTCTGACCATCCCGATAATTCAAAGTGATGATGTATCGGCGTCATCTTAAATACTCTCTTTCCGTGTGTCAGTTTAAAATATGACACCTGAATCATTACAGACGCAACCTCAATCACATATATGAGACCGATTATTAAGAGGAATAACTGAAGGTGCATGATATAAGCACATGCCGCCACATAACCACCAAGGGCCAGGGCTCCCGTGTCTCCCATAAATATCTTTGCGGGATATGCGTTAAACACAAGGAATCCCATTAGTCCGCCAAGAAGCGCCATTGATACAGGCATTACGCCGCCCTGCTCCAGCGTGAATGAAGCCATGGCAAAGAAGCCAGCGATAACAGCCGTAACAGATGTACAGAGTCCGTCGATACCGTCGGTAAAGTTTGTACCGGTATCCGTTCCTATTACAACGAAGTAAACAAGGATTACATTAAAGAATCCAAGGTCAATATATTTACCTTCCATGAAAGGAATCTTCATGGAGAGATCAAGACCGAGTACCTTGTCTGTGTAATAGATAAAGAAACTCGTTACGGCAAGCTGAAGCGCCATTTTCTGGTATGCCCTAAGTCCTGTCGAATTCTTTCTCACAACCTTTATAAAGTCATCAAGGAATCCGATAAAGCCAAATCCGAGAGTAAGCGTCAGTACATAAATAGTCTCCGGATAATCCTTAATATAAAACAGCGATACGATAGTCATTGCAGACAGAAAAATGAGTCCGCCCATAGTCGGCGTACCGTTTTTCTTTTTATGACTCTCCGGACCCTCGTCACGAACCGTCTGTCCAAACTTAAGTCTGTGCAGAAACGGTATGAATTTAGGTCCGATAAGTACTGTCAGTATAAATGTCGCAAGGAGCGGCACCGCAAAAACCAGGCTCATAATTTATCCCCTCTAGTTTTCTGTATCTGTATTTTCATCCTGTACATCCGTGTACTGGAATATGCTCGATTCTCCGTTTATCGGCTCTCCCGTCTCGGGATCAAGGAATTCTCCCGTGAGAGGGTCGATCGCATAACCTGTATTCTCATCAATCTGAACATCTACAGTCTGCTGTTCCGGAACGTTTACATCAAGTTCTATCACTTCTGTTGTCCCGGTTCCATCACCTTCAGATCCGTCACCGGCACTGTTTTCGGATACGCTGTTTTCACTGACGGTATCTCCGGAAAGAGCATCCTGAGCTTCCTCAAGTATCTTGGCTCCACGCTCTTCAAGTTCCTGTCTCTCTTTATCGGACAGCTCTTCTGTCATGTATATATTCATATAGGGCAGAACGCTCGTAAGGATATCCCTGGTTATGAGACATGCATATCTGGTACCTGACTCCTGAGATGCGGTATTGGGTCTGTCGATTACGACATATACTGCAATCTGGGGATCGTCTGCGGGTGCAAAACACATAAATGATACGACATAGTCGATCTTGCCTTCTCCGGAGTGCTCCGCTGTACCTGTTTTACCACCTATCATATAGCCGGCCGGTCTCGCCGATACACCTGTACCTTCACGGACAACGCCGATACAGTAATCTCTCATATATTCCGATACAGACTCAGAGACAGTCTGACGGAGGAGCAGCGGCTCAATATTTTCTATTACATTGCCACCGTCGTCTGTTATCTGCTTTACCACATGGGGTTTGTAATAATATCCGCCGTTAATTAAAGAACAGTAGGCAGATATATTCTGGATCATGGTGACATTGTATCCCTGTCCGAATGTAGATGTTGCAAGCTCCGTGATACCCATTGTATTTGCATTAAACACAAGAGAATCGGTTCTCATCTCACCCGCAAGGTCGATATTTGTCTTTAAGCCAAAGTTAAATACATGGAGATAATCCAGCATCCTCGTGGTGCCGAGCTTCTCACCTATCTCCATAAGGGCGACATTGCATGACTTCTCTATGGCACCCTTTACGGTGAGCTGTCCGTCGCCGTATCTGTTATGACATCTGATGGTTACGGCTCTTGAGCCCTCACCGTATGTCTTGTATCCGTTACAGAAAAAGATATCTCCGTCATGGATCACGCCTGCATCAAGGCCTGCTGCCACGCAGTATGTCTTGTTTACAGAACCCGGCTCGTATGACTGGGAGATACAAAAATTTTTCCATATCTCAGACTTGGCAGCCGTGAGCTCCTCGTCTGTCATCATTGCCAGCTCTTCATCAGTATATAAATCATTTAAAAATGCTGTTGTGTCCGAGAGATCATAGAAGGGATAGCTCGCCATCGCGAGGACTTCTCCCGAATCGATATCCATGACGATCACGCCTGTATTGTCCGATCCGTCCTCATCCTCTCGGTATTCACCGGCATGAGCCATGTTGTAATCATAGATGGCCTTCTCGCAGACCTCCTGAATGTATGCATCAAGGGTAGTCACGAGAGTATAGCCGTTAGTAGCCGGGATGACGGTGTACTCCATACCGTTGTCTTCCGTCCTGTATCCGTACGCCCTGCCGTTTGTACCGGAGAGCATCATGTTGTAATATTCCTCGAGACCGTAATGGCCGATACCGTCTGCAGTTGTAAATCCTATCACATCCGCTGCAAGAGATCCGTATGGATACTCCCTGGTATAATCATCCTCAAACCATACTCCCGTGGCACATATCTCATCAGGGTTAGCCGCAGCCATCTCCTTGTATGCCTGGACCTGATCATAGGTGAGCTGCTTTAGCACTATCTTGTATGCCGAGCCCGGATTCTCCCTTATATAAGTACGGAGCTCTGCGGAATCAGTGCCAAAACATTTGTTTAGCGCCAAGAGTGTTGTCTCGATTTTTTCTGACTCGATATTAAGTTCCTTGGCATCGAGAATAAGGTTAAATACCTGGGTACTGTGAGCCAGTATCGTACCGTTTCTGTCGGTGATACTGCCCCTCTTGTACGGGAGGGTGGAATTGTTGTAAGTCTGCTGGGCGAGGACAGCCTGTCTGTATCTGTCTCCGTCCTCCATTGTGATCTTTATCAGTTTTATCGTTAGAACAGCAAAAGCCAACAATACCAGTACATACAGTATTGTCAGCTTTATCTTTGTATTTTCTCTCGCCCCCGATACACGGAACGGGCTCTTTCTATTCTTTTGTCTTCTGTTTTCTCTATCCTCAGAAGCCATACCAAACTACCTACGGCTCGGGCAAATCACTGTACTGCTTGACGTAATCTTCTATATCTCCGGAATAGTTTACTATCTGTCCCGATCCCGCCATCTGCATACCAAGCTCTGCTACAGCTATATGCTCGATTTCTTTCAAATCAACTTCACTCATTATTCTGTCATAATACAGATTGTTTGACAGAACGAGGTCCTCGTAACTGTCAGTCAGTGCGCCCTTCTCACTTCTCAGTCTCGCAATCTCAGAATATAAAAATACATTCTTCATGCATGTCACGAGAAGGAAAATAACAACACCGATTAACATAATAACATAGACCGGGGTCCATTGTACAGTTTTTACCGTATTTCTTTTTATTGGTACTTCTGTATAAAATTCCCTTCTCTGCCTGTTTTCAAGGGTTCTGGCAGTGCTTCCCTGTACATAATTTTCTCTCATTTTATGTTCTATCCTCCCCAGGATTTTATGTTAACTGACTTCCGCTTTTATACTTTTTCGAAAACCCTCAGTTTTGAAGATTTCGATCTTGGATTTTCTTCCATTTCAGCCTCGGATGGTACGATGGGCTTTCTGCTGATCACCCTGCCCCTGCTCTTTTTACCGCATACACACGGGAGATTTTTAGGGCACTCGCACGGGTCCTCCGCTTTCTTAAACATATTCTTTACTATCCTGTCCTCTAAAGAGTGGAATGTAATGATGCAGAATCTTCCGCCCGGATTTAAGAAATCGATCATTCCGTCTATCGACTCCTTAAGTACATCAAGTTCTCCGTTGCACTCAATCCTGATTGCCTGATAAGTACGCTTAGACGGGTGTCCTCCCTTTGCCCTCATCTTTGCCGGGATTGATTTCTTTATGATCTCGTTTAATTCAAACGTGGTCTCAACCGGTTTTTCACTTCTCGCGGCGACTATATTTTTTGCTATAGCCGCCGCAAAAGGTTCTTCGCCGTATTCTTTCAATATTCGTTTCAGTTCGCTCTCGCTGTATGAGTTGACGATCTCTCTTGCCGTCAGGCTCTTGCGCCTGTCCATCCTCATATCGAGGGCAGCATCTGTATTGTAGGTAAAGCCCCTCTCAGGCTCATCAAGCTGATATGATGAGACGCCGAGGTCAAGGAGTATGCCGTCCACTCCTGTTACACCGATGAGTTTCAGTTCACTTACCGCATTGCAGTAATTGCTCCTGATGATCGTCTTGTTTTCAAATCTCTCGAGTCTCTTTGAAGCTGCATTGATGGCGTCCTCATCCTGATCGACTCCGTAGAGATGACCATCATTATCAAGACGCTCAAGTATCAGTGATGAATGTCCGCCTCCTCCGAGAGTGCCGTCTAAGTATATGCCATCCGGCTTTATATTCAGATTTTCAATGACGTCATCCGCCATGATCGACTTGTGTACAAATTCCATACCGGGACCTTTATAATCTGATGCCAAGCTCCATCAGCTTGTTTGCTATCTCGTCCATATCTCCAAAGTCGCCTGCCTGCTCGTATCTCTCCTTTGACCAAAGTTCTAACTTACGGCCGACGCCTGCAAGGACTACATCTCTCTTTAAATCCGCATACTCCCTGAGACTCTGGGGTATCATCACACGCCCCTGCTTATCAGGCTCTGCGTCAAATGCACCGGCAATCATAAATCTTGATAAGAGTCTGGCTTCCTTGATATTAAACGGGAGTTCATTAATCTTCTCCTCGACCTTTTCCCACTCCTCATTGTCAAATACCCACAGACAACCATCGAGACCTTTTGTTATCACAAAAGTCTCTCCGAGCTCATCTCTGAGCTTTGCCGGAACAATTATTCGGCCCTTTTCATCGATTGTGTGATTATATTCACCCTTATACATTCGCGAAATATATATTTTGTGATTTAATATATCACCATTTTGCTCCCTTTTACACCACTGCGATGCATCTACGCTCCATTTTAAACGAAAAGTGTGATTATTGCAACAAAAACAGAAAAATTTCAAAGATTTTTTTGAGCAGTTTTTTTATGTAAACCGGGCAGCAAATAAAAAACACACAGCCGAAGCCGTGTGCTTTATTATTCTTAACAACATTTATTCTTTATTGTAATGTACTTATCCGTTTGCCTGTTTTGCTTTATCACTGCCAGCCTTTTTAACCCGGACTATGATATCGATCGCCAGAGATACGGCAAAGAGTGATATACCAAGGAGCTGTGATACCGCCAGTCCCGTCCCCGGTATCAGCAGTCTGTCTGTTCTGATACCTTCTATAATAAATCTGCCTATTCCGTATCCGCCCAGATACCAGAGAATCGCCTCCCCGTCAAATGCTTTCTTTTTAAAGAAGATATAAATCAGTGACAGGAGTACCAGATTGTAAAAACTCTCATACAGGAACGTCGGATGGACCTGTATATAATTGGTCCCATCCACAATGTGTGATGCAAGTTCCTCACTGATATCCCGAGAGCGGACCGCACTTATAGGCAATCTCATGGCAAAGATATTATCACAGTATCCGCCAAAGACTTCCCTGTTTGTAAAGTTGCCCCAGCGTCCCATGATCTGGCCGACCAGCACTCCCATGAAAGCCACATCGCCCATTTTGCAGATACTCTTTTTCTTTACTCTGCACCATACGATGAGGGCTGTGAATCCGGCGATGACTCCGCCGTATATAGCCAGGCCTCCCTGTCGCAGGTTGATTATCTCTCCGAGATTGTTTTTGTAATAATCCCAGGAGAAAATGACATAATATATTCTGGCACCTATTATACCGAATATGATCAGCCATATACCCATATCATAAAAATCGTCGGGATCAAGACCGTTTTTCTTTGCAACATGGGTAACGAGGACAAACGCCAGTATCATGCCGATACCGATGATCAGTCCGTACAGTGCGATAGTGATCCCAAATACAGTAAATGTCTTTGGCACATTTTCAAGATATATCCCAAGAAACGGAAACGCGATATCTCCGTATCCCATCCAGTCAGGCATAACGCACCTCCGGTTTAAACATTAAATCTAAAGAGGATTACATCGCCATCCTTAACGACATACTCTTTTCCTTCCATGCCGACGATACCCTTTTCCCTTGCTGCGGCAAGTGAACCGTTATCGAGGAGATCCTGATAGTTGACTACTTCCGCTTTGATGAATCCACGCTCAAAATCTGTATGGATCTTGCCTGCAGCCTGAGGAGCCTTGGTACCCTCTTTAATAGTCCATGCACGGCACTCATCCTCTCCCGCTGTCAGGAAACTGATAAG
>DFKO01000093.1 GCA_002373855.1 Lachnospiraceae bacterium UBA3643 | reverse complement strand
TTCTTGCATACTCTGTGAGGCATCATAAGCTCACCGCACTTGCTGCACTTTACAAGAGTAGGAGCAGACATCTTCCAGTTAGCTCTTCTCTTATCTCTTCTTCCCTTTGATGATTTGTTCTTAGGACAGATTGACATATCTTTACACCTCCAATCATTATCAAAAATCTATAATGATATTACTCTTTCTTCATTACGTGGAAAATCCACACTTGTTCAAGTATATACACAGAGTCTTAACTTGTCAACATAAAATTTTATGAATTTCCGTTATTTTCGTTATTATCTGTGTCTTTTTGTTCTGTCGGTTTGTTGTTTAAAGCCTCACCGATTATTATCTCTTCCTCGGGTTTTGACTGCCGGACAGGCGTCACGACGGGAGCCTTAGGGATTGGAGTCGCATTAGCAGCCGTTTCCTCTTTACTCTTCTTTTTCTTTTTAGATATCGTTACACCCAGGATGATGATTATGATAAGTGCCAGTCCTCCGCATGTGCCGACTACGGCATATCCAAACCAGCTCTGGGCTACAAGGTCTGCAAAGAAGTTTGAATCCTTGTCTTTGTCCTTGTCCTTATCTTTGTCTTTATCCTTGTCTTTGTCCTTATCTTTGTCTTTATCCTTATCCTTGTCTTTATCTTTATCCTTGTCGTCTTCTTCCTCGTCCTGATCGTCTGTATCCTCTTCATCCTGATCGTCATCATCAGTGTCGTCGGTATCGGTATCATCACCATAGTCATCATCTATGCCAAGGAGCTGATGAATATTATGAGCGTAGAGATCAAATCTCGGATTCTCAAGAGGGTTGTTCATGCCTACGAGATCAAGAGCCTCTGTAATATTGATGCCTGATCCGTTTTTAACGAGCTGAAGGTATAAATCTATACCGTTATCCCAGTCATTTAACAGTTCTGCCCTGAGCTCCTCGACAGCTGCCATGGATACAGAATATGAGATGTAATAGCACGGTGATTGGAATGTATGAGGTATACTATCCCACTCAAACAGTTCATCATCATTAATATATCCGTAGAGTCCGAAGTAATATGAGTTGTAAAGTGTCTGATCACCATACTCCTCACTGAGTTCGTAGTACTTCTGATTAAGTTTCTCAATTGTCAGGTCATCCGGATTCTCATAAACCCAGATCTGGAATTCATCTTCCTTTGCACCGGTCACTACCGAATATACATCATTAAGTGTCTTGTAGAGTTCCATGCTCTCCGCATAGTCTCCAAACATCTCCTCATAATACTCCATATATATGAGTTCAAGACCCTGAGAGTGAATCTCTGCTGTATCAATAACTGTATTACCATAGTACCACTCGTCCTCACCGCCGAAATACAGCTGATTGTAATGGCCAAACTCATGGATCAGAGTACTTACGTCCGTATAATCTCCTGATGCACAGTTAAAGAGGAAAGGCGCATTGTACTCTCCCTGAATTATGGTTGTAAAAGCTCCGGGCGCTTTCTTATCATCCACATCGATATCTATGAGATCGTGATCGATCATATAATCAAACGATTCATACATATCAGATGAGATCAGGGACAGATGTGAATATACCGCATCAATGCAGTCTTCCGGAGTTACTTCCACATCAAACGCTTCATAATCCATATCTGATGAATAAATATCATAGATTTCCTGAAGAAGCGGTCCGAAATAATCCTTTACACCCTGACGATATTCGTCAAGATCGTGGGGTGTATACTCTCTTCCGTATATTTTGTCATATGCATATTCCGCATAGTTTTCATATCCGTAACTCTGTGCCAGCTGCGTTCTGACATCTACCAGTTCTATATAGAGCTCACCAAATACTTCATTTTGCTGGCTTGCTATATCAGAGAGTCCATATATATAATCGGTAAAATCAATATCTCCGGCATCGTACGCCTCTGAGATCTCATCTTCTGTATATTCCACACCGTCTATTGTCGATGTATATTCTGCATTGTAGAGATCGTCGTATTCAAGGGAGAGTTCTGTTTCTTTCTTGATCAGTTCTTTCTGCTCATCAGTCAGTGCCACATAATCAAGGATTTCCTGCCATTCATCGTCATCATCAACTCTGTCACGAAGCACATCTGAGTTTTCCGATAATGCAATGAGATTTTTTGCTCCCATTATTTTATCATCGATGCTCGTTGCAATCTCATCTATCTGCTTATAGAGTTCGTCATAGTCCTCATTATCACAGTCAAGAGATGTATAGAGCTGTCCGAGTTCGTAATCTGCCGCTACTGCATTCTGAAAATCCTCCATTGCGATAATGCAGTCAAGGACTTCATCAGACTTTGACGTATCATCAACGATAGTCTCAAGATTTGCAATTATATCATCGAGCTGGCTTTCATCAGGTACCGAATAAGTAAATTCAGAAAACATCAGATCTGTATGATCCACCTGATTGACTAAAGATGTACCTGCCGCGTATGAATGCACAGAAGGTACGAGAATGCTGACTGAAGTAAATACAGCCACTGTCTTAAGTAATGCTTTTAAAACCTTTTTCTTCAAATCCTTTCCTCCGTATAAATAAAATCCCCCTACTCGTCGATATTCTGTGCCTGAACAGCTGTCAGGGCAACTACACCGACTATATCTTCCCATGAGCAACCTCTCGAAAGATCATTAACAGGCCTTGCGATACCCTGAAGCATCGGGCCGTATGCCTCGGCTTTGCCGAGTCTCTGTACGAGTTTGTACGAAATATTACCACAGTCAAGGTTCGGGAATATCAGGACATTAGCCTTGCCGCCAAGAGGCGAGTCAGGTGCCTTTGTCTTGGCAACCTTGGGCACAATGGCCGCATCAGTCTGGAGTTCTCCGTCTATTAAGAGATCCGGATACTGCTCCTTGGCTATTCTGGTAGCCTCCACCACCTTGTCCACAAGGGGATGCTTGGCACTGCCCTTTGTTGAATGTGATAAAAGTGCTATAGCCGGTACACCGCCGACCAGTGACTTAAAGCTCTTTGCCGATGAATCAGCGATTGCGGCAAGTTCCTCTGCTGTAGGATCCTGGTTAAGTCCACAGTCAGAAAACAGGAATGTACCGTTCTCACCGTACTGACAGTCAGGTACATCTATGATAAAGAATCCTGATACAAGCTTTGTACCCGGTGCCGTACGCAGTATCTGAAGTGACGGACGCAGTACATCTGCCGTAGCATGGCAGCATCCCGCAACCATACCGTCCGCATCTCCTGCCTTGACCATTATTACGCCAAAGGTCAGATAATCATTAAGAAGTATCTCCCTTGCCTTCTCGGGAGTCATCCCCTTCTCTTTTCTTGTCTCATAGAGAAGTTCGATGTAATCATCAAGCTTGTCGGTGGTCTCCGGATCAACTACCTTTACCTTATCGATATCGATCTCCAGCCATCCTGCACCGTCTCTTATCTTTTCCTCACGGCCAACCATGATGATATCGGCTATATTTTCCTCTATGATATGAGCCGCAGCGATAAGGGTTCTCTTATCATTTGTCTCCGGCATGACTATCGTCTTTTTATCAGCTCTTGCTTTATCCTTGATAATATCAATGTAAGACATATTATGTCTCCTTTCGTAACCCAAATACTACTCAAAATTATAATTCAAATGCCTTTCTCTTTCAAGTCTTACGGTGCTACATAAACCTTGTATTTAAAGGATTATTACGCTCCTTTTATACTCATTTACGGCAGGCTTTTTATCCTTTTTCTGCCTTATATATTCCCTGAGCATTGATGCAGAGATATCTTTTTCATAGATTTCCAGGGCCCGCCTGCCTAAGATATCCTTTGCATCTGATGTTTTTGATATCAGATTCGAACCGTTCTCTGTAAGTTTTTTAAGCACGTCTGCTTTTGCTTTATTAAATCCAAGCAGCCTTAAATAAATACAATAATCATTTTCCCTTGCATATTTCTCATCATCTTTTGTATATGACAGGGCTATATGAAGGAGTGCCCGCTTTATATGTGAAAAAGCAATCTCCTTTGTCTTTACCAGATGGCAGTACTCATCTGCTGATGTAAATCCGTCAAGAGCGTTTTCAAACTTGTCCGCAAGATCTCCGTATACATCAAAATATGTATCAAGACTACCCGCCAATAACTTAAGTGACTGGTAAAACACGTCAGAATAATCATCAAAATATACAGGGGCATAATTATTTATATGATCATTAAAATCGTCTACACACGAATCCGGGATGAGTTTTCTTTCAACTCCGTCTCCCAATGTCAGTTTTTTTCTCAGATACGACGCAGAGCATATTGTGCCGGAAATATTTTCGTCATCATTGTAATCTGTCCCTTTTCTCTTTACGGGGACAGGCTTTATATCAAGTCCAAAATATTCAAGGGCCTTAATATACTCTCTTGCCAGAATATCATTTGGCATATCATTGTCATCTGACATTATAGAGGCGATATCCCCCGATTCACTTCCAAAACACAGATAACTGATACAACCGATTTTCTTTAGTATACCGGCTGCGCCCCTTGCAAAATACTGGGCGGAACCTGTAGCAAAAATACCCGGAATTTCTATTACAGCATCCGCTCCTATTAGGAGAGCAAACCGGCTCCTTATATGCTTATCAAATACGGCAGGTTCGCCCCTCTGTACATAATCGCCGCTCATTATGGCGATACAGTAGTCAGCTTCTGTCAGCTCCCTGGCTTTTTCAAATATGTATTTGTGACCGTTATGTACGGGATTTAACTCGCATATTACTGCTGTGATTGTCATGTCATTTACCGGAATATAATGAAAAAGCACCGGACAAGCATCCGATGCTTTAAGGATTTATCAGTTCTTGAAGCTGTGGATAGGTGCGGGGATACGTCCCTTTCTGTTTACGAAAGCACTGCAGTCATATTTATTTACCGGCATGATCGGAGCATATCCGAGGAGGCCGCCAAATTCAACAGTATCTCCCACATCCTTACCGATGACAGGAATGATTCTGACAGCTGTAGTCTTTTGATTGACCATACCGATAGCCATCTCATCTGCTATGATACCTGCGATGGTTGTAGACTTTGTATCCCCCGGGATAGCGATCATATCGAGTCCTACGGAGCATACGCATGTCATGGCCTCGAGCTTCTCAAGGGTGAGGGCTCCTGCCGTGACTGCATTTATCATACCCTGGTCCTCAGATACGGGTATAAACGCGCCTGAGAGTCCGCCTACATATGAAGATGCCATGACGCCGCCCTTCTTTACCTGATCGTTTAAGAGGGCAAGGGCTGCAGTCGTACCGGGTGCACCGGCATACTCAAGTCCTATCTCGCAGAGAATATCAGCTACAGAGTCGCCTATTGCCGGAGTCGGTGCAAGGGACAGGTCTATGATACCAAATGGTACATTTAACTTCTCTGATGCCTCTTTTGCAACGAGCTGGCCTACTCTTGTAACCTTAAATGCTGTCTTTTTAATTGTCTCGCAGAGTACTTCAAAGCTTTCTCCCCTGACTTTTTCGAGGGCTGTCTTTACTACACCGGGGCCTGATACACCGACATTTATGATCGCATCGGCTTCTGTCACGCCGTGAAAAGCACCTGCCATAAAGGGATTGTCTTCTACGGCATTGGAGAAGATGACCAGCTTCATGCAGCCGGAAGCATCCGTGTCCTTTGTCGCCTCCGCTATAGCTTTCACCGCGGTTCCGCACAGCCGCACGGCGTCCATGTCAATNNTCACGCCGTGAAAAGCCCCTGCCATAAAGGGGTTATCATCGGGTGCATTGCAAAATACCACAAACTTGGCACATCCGAGAGAATCATTATCCTTTGTAAGCTCTGCAGTCTCCTTTACCATCTCGCCTACAAGACGTACTGCATCCATATCGATACCTGTCTTTGT
>DFKO01000021.1:315-3785 GCA_002373855.1 Lachnospiraceae bacterium UBA3643 | reverse complement strand
TCAGACGACCCTCCCGGATCTCATCACGGATGCATTTATATAAATATTCATAGATTGGAGTTTTGCCTCTTTTATCAACTTCAAATGTCTTCATATTGGTCTCTGAATATGTCTTTAAATCTGGTCTTATAAAAATAACAAAAATTGGATATATAAATCATACCACTTTAAACCTATAATTCCAATAGGTTAATAAACAGGAGGTTTAGGATTATGAAAAGAATCATTTCAATACAGGACGTCAGCTGTCTCGGAAAATGCTCACTTACAGTAGCACTCCCGATCATCTCTGCAATGGGCGTCGAGACCACCATCATCCCTACAGCAGTACTTTCAACTCATACGATGTTTCAGGGATTTACATTCAGAGATCTGACAGATGATATGGATCCTATCAAGGATCACTGGAAAAAAGAAGGCTTTAAATTTGATGCCATTTATACAGGTTATCTCGGTTCCGAGAGACAGATTAATATTGTGGCTGATTACTTTGATACATTTAAGAGTGAAGGCACAGTTATCGTGATGGATCCGGCAATGGCTGATAACGGTAAGCTTTATCCTGGTTTTGACAACAACTTTGCTAAAAATATGGCTTCACTTTGTTCCAAGGCAGACATCATTCTTCCCAATATTTCAGAGGCATGCCTGATGCTGGGCGAGGCGTATCCCGGTGAGGATGCGGATGAGGAGACTGTTAAGGGATTACTCCTTAAACTGTCAGAACTCGGAGCCAGATACAGCGTAATAACCGGTACGGAATTTGCAGACGGTACATTTGGATTTACCGGATATGATAAAGAGACAAAAGAATTCTTTAAATACGGCACAAAGAAGGTTCCCTGGAAGTCTCACGGAACGGGTGATGTTTTTGCAAGTGCTGCAACAGGTGCCCTCATGAACGGCTTTAATGTGTATGACTCCCTTAAGGTTGCGGCAGATTATACATGTGCCTGCATAAACAATACATACGAAGATCCTGACAAGGTGGATTACGCAGTTAATTTTGAAGCTGAGATACCATATCTCCTTAAACTCATAAACAAATAAGTCAAATCTGTAATAATCTCATATAAAATCTGAAACCGGCAGCTGCTGTGATATGGCACTGCCGGTTTTACTTTGCACAGTTGAAAAATACTGAGAAAAATAAGAAAATATAATCACAAAAACCAAAACGGAGAATCATATGTTCAGAGTATTCGATAAAATTAAAAATGGAGAAGTGTATATAATCGCTGAAATGAGCGCCAATCACGGGGGAAGTCTCGACAATGCCCTTAAAATTGTCCGTGAAGTTGCAAAGACCGGAGCGGACTGTCTGAAGATCCAGACATATACGGCAGATTCACTCACTATAGACTGTGATAATGATTATTTCAGGATAAAGGGCGGACTTTGGGACGGATACAAGCTGTATGACCTTTATAAAGATGCATATACTCCGTATGAATGGCAAAAGACAATTAAGGAAGAGTGTGACAGGTGCGGTCTGGATTTCCTATCCACCCCTTTTGACAATGATGCGGTGGACTTTCTACTTGATATAGGTGCAGAGGCGTTTAAGATAGCAAGCTTTGAACTCGTAGATATCCCACTCATAGAATATGCTGCGTCAAAACATAAGCCCATGATCATGTCATGCGGTATGGCGAGCATAGAGGAGATAAACGATGCTGTAGATGCCTGCCATCGTATGGGTAACAGCGAGATAGTACTGCTTAAGTGTACCAGCGAGTACCCTGCAAAATGGTCAGACATGCATCTGGCCAACATACCTGATATGAAGGACAGGTTTGGTACATATATAGGTCTGTCGGATCACAGCGCCGGTAGCGTAGGTGCCGTGGCAGGCGTGGCTCTCGGAGCGTGCGTGATCGAAAAGCATGTGATGCTTGAGGGCGTTGAGAGTGCAGACAGCGGATTCAGCATGACTATAGATGAATTTGCCCGGATGGTCACAGATGTCAGGAATGCATCCATGGCCGTAAAGGGTCCTGATTATGAACTGACTCAGGGTGAGAAGGATTCAACAGTATTCAGGAGAAGCATATTTGCCGTAGAGGATATCAGGCAGGGAGAAGAGTTTACAAAAGAAAACATAAGGGTAATCCGGCCGGGATACGGTATAGCTCCGAAATATTATAATGACATACTCGGTAAGAAGAGTACGGCGGATATAAAGAGAGGTACACCTCTTAAAGAGAGTGACTGTAAATAACTATTTTATTCTGATCTCATATTTTTTCAGGATATGACACGGGCGCAGGAGCAATTTGCTTTTCTTTAAGTTTTCCTCGCCCTCGTCTGCCATGAGATTGCAGTATCTGATACCCTGACTAAGCTGATGCCCTGCATCTGATGAGGCAAGGGCAGGACCGATATCTTTATAGGCGTGGTCCATCTTGGCATATACTGCTACGGAATAAGAGCTGATGATATCATTTATCGTAAAGCCGGCGATATCCCGGTCAACCATTATGACGATTCCGTCAAGGTTTTTACCGCCGTTATGGATCATCTCAAGAAGCGTTTCAAATATTATTTTTTCATGTTTAAGCCCCGCATTGTCAGGGGCTTTTTTTATCATTTCTGACAGTATCTTATCGTTGAATTCATGTATTTTACCGGGAGAAATATCTTTTATGTCTTTTATGCATGCATCGTTATCATTAAAAAATCTGTTTTTGGCCTGACGCAGACTTTTGTATTCACCGCCCGCACAGCCGGAAAGAGCACTGTTGTCCACTATGTAATCTTTTAGATACGGAATTTCGCTTATGCATGCGGAATCTCCGTATACATTTTTAAACAGGGGGAGCATATCCTCAGGTACAGCCGTGACGATACTGCCCGGCTTATATAATTTTTCAAATACAGACATGGGGTATTCACCGGTAAATACAGGGGGATAGAAGTATTCCTCTCCCCGGTAGCAGTCTCTGATCACAAAGATATTGTTAATGAAAAAATACGATATATTCAGAAGTCCGCTGTGGGACATCAGTACGGCTGGGGATAAATCGGACGGGATCATCTTAAACGTGTGAATGAGCCCGGCTTTATATATGCCGGGATCCATATCTGATACAGGTTTATATTCTCTTTTGCCGCCGATATTAAAACGAAATTTCATGATTAGAAATATTATAATTCAAAATAAAAATCATATACAAATCCTAAAATGAATCTGATATAATTATGGCAGTCTGCGTGAATATTTCCGAGAGGTTGCGCAGCTTTCGGAAAACATCAGATAATATTTTATTAAGGAGGACATATCAATGTCATTAAACAAGAAAAGTGTTGATGATTTCAACGCTGCAGGCAGAAGAGTACTTGTAAGATGCGACTTCAACGTACCTTTAAAGGACGGCAAGATCACAGATGATACAAGAATCAAGGCAGCTCTTCCTACAATCAACAAGCTTATCGGTGACGGCGCAAAGGTTATCCTTTGCTCACATCTT
>DFKO01000021.1:0-273 GCA_002373855.1 Lachnospiraceae bacterium UBA3643 | reverse complement strand
TTTGCTCACATCTTGGTAAGGTTAAAGAAGGACCTAACGAGAAGGAGTCACTTGCTCCCGTGGCAGCAGCTCTCTCAGAGAAGCTCGGCAAGCCGGTTAATTTCGTAAAAGACTACAATGTAACAGGTGCAGACGCAACAGCTGCAGTTGCTGCAATGAATAACGGTGATGTAGTACTTCTTCAGAACACAAGATTCCGTGGCGAAGAAGAGACAAAGCCAAACAAGGCAGGAGAGGCTTTTGCAAAAGAGCTTGCTGATCTTGCAGATGATT
>DFKO01000205.1 GCA_002373855.1 Lachnospiraceae bacterium UBA3643 | reverse complement strand
CGTTTTCTACTTTGTCATATTCTTTGTCGAATATATTCTCGTCCATTATTAATTAATCTCCCGAAAATATTAAATATCTGCAGTAGCAAATTTTGCATTGGTCTCGATGAACTCACGCCTCGGCTCTACCTTATCACCCATAAGAGTGCTGAATGTCAGGTCAAGTTCTGACTCGGCATCATCATCCATGCATACTTTTAAGAGGATTCTGTGCTCGGGATCCATGGTTGTCTCCCAGAGCTGTTCTGCATCCATCTCACCAAGTCCTTTGTATCGCTGGATACTATTATTGCCTCGTCCTATCTCATCGAGGATGTTGTTAAGCTCATCATCATTGTATGCGTAGTAAATCTTTTTATTTTTCTCTACTTTATAGAGAGGGGGCTTTGCAAGAAATACATGACCCTGCTTGATAAGCTCCGGCATAAATCTGTAGAGGAAAGTGAGCATCAGTGTGGCGATATGTGCACCGTCCACATCGGCATCGGTCATGATGATTATCTTGTGATAACGGAGTTTACTGATATCAAAATCTTCATGTATACCTGTACCGAAAGCAGTGATCATCGACTTTATTTCTTCGTTTGCAAAGACATGATCGATTCTCGCTTTTTCTACGTTTAATATCTTACCTCTGAGTGGAAGTATGGCCTGGGTCGCACGGCTTCTGGCTGATTTTGCCGAGCCTCCTGCGGAATCTCCCTCGACTATGTATATCTCACAGTTCCTTGGATCTTTATCTGAACAGTCAGCAAGCTTTCCGGGGAGGGATGTAGAATCAAGGATAGTCTTTCTCCTTGTCATATCCCTTGCTTTTCTGGCTGCCTCCCTTGCACGCTGGGCAAGGAGTGATTTCTCACAGATAAGCTTTGCAACAATAGGATTCTGCTCAAGGAAATATGTGAGCTGTTCTGATACTACAGCATCAACTGCTCCTCTTGCCTCTGAGTTACCCAGTTTCTGTTTTGTCTGACCTTCAAACTGAGGATCCTCTATTTTTACTGATATGATTGCTGTCAGACCTTCTCTTATATCCTCACCTGTGAGGTTTGGCTCGTTATCTTTAAGCAGTTTATTTTTCTTTGCATAATCGTTAAAGGTTTTTGTGATGGCACGCTTGAAACCTTCAACATGGGTACCGCCTTCGGGAGTATTAATGTTATTAACAAATCCGTACATGGACTCGTTGTATCCGTCGTTGTGCTGAACGGCTACTTCCACATAAACATTATTTTTCTTACCCTCAAAGTACATGACATCTTCATATAAAGGTGTTGCACTTCTGTTAAGGTATGTGACAAATTCCTTTATGCCACCTTCGTAATGAAATGTCTTTTTCTTAATATTTTCATCATCACGATTGTCTGTGAGTTCTATCTTAAGACCTTTTGTGAGGAATGCCATCTCACGGAGGCGCTGCTTTAATGTGTCAAAATCATATGTGGTATCTTCAAATATCTCAGGGTCCGGCTGGAATGTAACTTTTGTACCTGTCTTTTTAGGATCACATTCTCCAACTACCTTTAGGGAATAGCTTGATTTACCGCGCTCATAACGCTGGTTGTAAATCTTGCCTTCATGGTAAATATCTACCTCAAGCCATGTTGAGAGAGCGTTTACAACAGATGCACCTACACCGTGGAGACCGCCTGAAACCTTGTATCCTCCGCCGCCAAATTTACCTCCGGCATGAAGTACCGTAAATACAACCTCTACGGCAGGGAGTCCTGCTTTATGATTGATACCTACAGGGATACCTCTTCCGTTATCGATTACGGTAATTGAGTTGCCGGGATTAATGCTGACATTGATGGTATCGCAGTATCCCGCAAGAGCTTCATCAACAGAGTTGTCTACTATCTCATATACAAGATGATGAAGACCGCGAAGTGATGTGGTACCGATATACATACCCGGTCTCTTTCTGACTGCCTCAAGACCTTCAAGTATCTGAATCTGGTCTGCACCGTATTCATTTGTCACTGTCTCAGTGCCTGTATTTTCAACACTCATTTCTGTCCTCCAAAAGTGTTTAGTTTTCTTTATTTACCCTGCCTTCGGTTACTTTAAAGATTTTGTCATACTTAAATCTGTTATTTACAAAATCCTCAAGACCTGTACATGTAATGATAGTCTGTATATCGCCTATATTGTTAAGCAGAAAATTCTGCCTGTTTGAGTCAAGCTCTGAAAGTACATCATCAAGTAAAAGTACCGGCTTGTCTCTCGTAATTTTTTTAACTATTTCTATCTCAGATAATTTAAGTGACAGGGCTGCAGTTCTCTGCTGACCCTGGGAACCGTAACTCCTAAGATCTATATCATTTGAGATAAATGAAAAGTCATCTTTATGAGGTCCGGCACATGTCATCTTTAATCTTATATCTTTTTCTATGTTTGCCTTTGTGATATCTTCAAGCTGGTCCATGGTGCAGTATGGTATATAATTCATCACCATATGCTCCCTCTTGCCGGACAGTTTGTAATGAACGTCTGATAAGATTTCATTTAATTCATCAACAAACTTTGCTCTTCTGTCTATTATTTTTTTTCCGTATACAGTTAGCTGCATATCCCATACGGACAGCATATCCCTGTAGTCTTTATTAAAGGATATTTCCTTTAAAATCTTGTTTCTCTGATTAA
>DFKO01000032.1 GCA_002373855.1 Lachnospiraceae bacterium UBA3643 | reverse complement strand
GAGTTTTCTGATATTTGCAATCCTGTTTGTCACCGTGGTTTCGGCACTTGTTTTAAATAAAGATATTTTTGCAAAGGGGGACGGAGCAAAGACAGTGGATATCTTATTTACATCGGATATACATTCTTATCTTGATTCATATAAAGTTGAGCTTAGTAACGGTATCGTGCAGGATATAGGAGGCATGGCCAGACTATCCACTGTGATAAGGGAGCAAAAAGCAAAAAATCCTGATACTCTCATGATAGATGGCGGCGATATCGCTATTGGCACTCTTTATCAGACTCTCTATGCCGAGGAGGCCCTTGAACTAAGGATGCTCGGTACACTCGGATTTGATGCAACGACTCTCGGTAATCATGATTTTGATTATTCTACAGAAAAGCTCTGCTCGATGTTTGAAAATGCGGCTGCAAAGTCAGATTATCTCCCTGCGTTTGTTGTGAGCAACATTGACTGGAGCGCAGATAATGAGGATACGAAAAACATATACGAAGCTGCATCAAAAGCGGGACTGGCCGATTATATTGTGGTTGATAAAGGCGGCGTAAGGATAGGTATATTCGGAATATTCGGCAAGGAAGCAACCACAGATTCACCGACGCTGACCCTGACTGTGATGGATCAGATAGAAGCTGCCAAAGCAGTGATCGAAAAAATAAAGCAGAATGAAGACGTCGATATGATAGTCTGCTTATCCCATAGCGGAATAAATGCAGATATAGAAAAATCGGAGGATGAACAGCTGGCCATGGCTGTACCCGAAATAGATGTAATACTATCGGCTCATTGTCATCTGCTGTGCCCTCATCCGATACAGTACGGCGATACATGGATCATAGGTGCAGGATGCTATGGTGAATATACAGGACTGTGTTCACTCACTCAGAAAGAGGATGGCAGATGGACCATGGATGAGTATGAACTCATACATATGGATGAAGATATAGCAGAGGATCCCGAAATCAAGAGTATCGTTCAGGGATATAATGAGCTGGTAGACAGTGAGTACCTCTCGCAGTATGGCTATACAATGGATCAGGTGATAGCAAGTTTGGATTTTTCGATGGAATCTGTTAATGATATGTACTATGATCATACGGATCATCATCTCGGAAACTTTATGTCGGATGCATACAAATATGCCGTACTGCAGACAGCTTACGGTAAAGAGCATCACCCTGACATTGCGGTAGTACCTGCAGGTACGGTAAGGGGTACATTTACAGCAGGGGACATTACTGTAGCTGATGCTTTTAATACATATTCCCTCGGAATGGGATTTGACGGCGAGGTCGGATATCCCCTGGTCATGTTTTATTTAAACGGCAGTGAAGTAAAGATGATACCTGAGGTGGATGCATCACTTTCCTCAATTATGGTTACGGCTAGACTTTACTGTAGCGGACTTTCCTACAGGATCGGGACAAAGAGAATGTTTTTGAACAAAGCATATGATATTGTATTCAATCCCGATTTAATGAGTGAGAAATCAGAAAATGTAGAAGATAACAGATTGTATGCAATAGTGACAGATATGTATACGGCACAGATGCTGGGATCCGTATCGAGGGTTTCAAAAGGCCTCATAAAGATTACCCCTAAATACAGTGACGGTACGGTTATTGAGAGTGATGACAGCGGATATATGTGGGAAAATGTCGTTGTGTATAATGACGACGGCAGCGAGCTTAAGACATGGTGCGCCATTGCGTCGTATTTATCATCTTTTGATAAAGATGAAGAGGGTATAAGTGTCATACCTGATTACTATAATGAATATCACGGAAGAAAAGTAATCGTGGACAATTTCAGTCTCACAAACTTTTTCTCCCAGACCAATAAATATTTTTGGATCATAACGGGGGTTATCGTATCAGCAGTGGCGATACTATTCGGAATCGCTGTATTTGTGGCAGGATTATTAAAAAAATTGTCAGGCAGGGCAAAAAAATGATAGGATTAACATAGGCGGATAATGATATAAGATATTGAACGGAGTTGTGACTGAAAGGGGACAGTTAACATGAAAAAATGGAAAACATGGCGGATAATATTGTTTGTGGGGCTGTGTCTTTGTCTGGATGTAGGCGGAAAGGATATTGCCATGCAGTTAGAGCTGCCTCTCTGGGCCGATTCCATCGGTACAGCGCTCTGTGCATATGTCGCAGGACCTATATGCGGCGCCATCGTCGGACTTTTTGGAGATCTGGCGTATTATCCCATAGATAATCTTGCCCCGGCATATTCACTGACCGGTATAGCCATCGGTCTGATAGTGGGTATAGCAGCAAAGCATCACTGGTTTGAGAGATTTTACGGATTTATGAAGACGGCAACCCTGGCAATGACAACGGCGCTCATCGTCTCTGTTCCGGTAAATCTGATATTTGACAGAGGCTATACAGGCAATAAGTGGGGAGATGCAGTCATTGATTATCTCACCTCGAAAAACTGGCCGGCGTTTTTGTGCTGTCTGATGGGCCAGCTTGTGATAGAATTTGCAGACAAGCTGCTGACTATAGCGGCTGTATATGTCCTTATCATAATCAGGCGCATAAATTCCGACAGGCTTGAAAAAGAGAAAAAAATAAACGGAAATATTTCGGGACATGCTTTTGTGATTTTTATCGCAGCATCATTGTTTTTCGGTCTTTCCGCCAATGTATATGCCAAACAGGAGACGGATACTGCGGTTGAAACACCGGATTATAATGATTATGTCCAGACGGTATACAGCAGCAACAACGGATTGCCCTGCGGTGAGGCCAATGATATAGCACAGACAAATGACGGTGTACTCTGGATAGGTACATATGCCGGTCTCTACAGATATAATGGCAGGGAATTTAAATGGATCGATA
>DFKO01000028.1 GCA_002373855.1 Lachnospiraceae bacterium UBA3643 | reverse complement strand
TAAAACCGCTTATAAAAAACTTTTGATTTATCACCATGATAAATCCCGCTATAAGCAGCTGGTATAATCCCATTGCCACATGATTGCCTTCAAGAAATCCGGGCAACGGCCAGTTCCACATCATGTGACCCATTGAGACATACATAAGGGGAATCAACAGAATGACAGAAACAGCCAGTCTCTTTTTAAGTACCGGTGTCTCTGTATCTTTTAAAGAATCTTCATAGCCGCCTGATGATGCAGCCGATTTGTTATCTCTTTTCAGGCTTGCGCCATATCCTGCGCTCTCTACAGCCTTTATTATTTCCTCCGGAGACGCACTTCCCACGACTCCCATTGAGTTTGTGAGGAGACTGACAGCGCAGCTCTCCACTCCGTTTACGGCATTTACAGCCTTTTCAACTCTTGCCTGGCATGCGGCGCAGCTCATTCCAGTTACATTATACTGTTCCATATTGATATACCTTCGTTTTCCACCTTGTTTTTAAAAACCTGACTGCGCAGTTTATCCATAAGCTCGCCCCTTGATGAATAATCACTGCCTGTCTATAAATTCTTCAGCTTCCGAACTGTTTTGCCACGAGCCTAAGATTATCCCTTATCGGCAGATGCTGAGGACATATCTTCTCACATTTGCCGCAGGCAATACAGTCTCCTGCCTTGCCATATACCTGGGTCAGTCTGTCGTAGTACTCACCCTGAGGAGTGAATCCCTTGTCCTTGTATTCCTGGAGCTCTGCATTGTAGAGCGAGAAATATTTGGGAATGGGAATATTTTTAGGGCATCCGTCCACACAGTATGCACATCCCGTACAAGGTATGGCAATACTTGAGTTGATCACATTGGTTGCCATGTTTACTATATTGATTTCCTCATTACTGAGTGGGGTGAAATCTTTCATGTATCCTGTGTTGTCTGTCATCATGTCCATATTGCCCATGCCTGAGAGAACCATCTTTACATTAGGCAGGCTGGCTGCAAATCTGATAGCCCATGAAGCAACCGACATGTCGGGATTATAATCCTTGAACAGTTTTTCAACTGCAGGCACCACATTGGCCAGAGTACCGCCCTTTACAGGCTCCATGACGATCACAGGCTTGTCGTGCTTTACGCACACTTCATAACATTTTCTTGACTGTATGGCATCGCTCTCCCAGTCAAGATAATTGATCTGGAGCTGGACAAACTCAACCTCGGGATGCTCGGTGAGCACCCTGTCGAGGAGTTCTGCTCTGTCATGAAATGAAAAGCCCATGTGTTTTACGAGGCCTGCTTTCTTTTTATCCGCAAGCCATTCAAAACATCCGAATTTCTGATATTTTTTATAATGATCTTCTCCGACATCATGGATGAGATAATAATCAAAATAGTCGACTCCTGTTTTCTCAAACTGAGTCTTAAACACATTCTCCATCTCGTCTTCATTTCCGAAAAAACCGGCATGAAGCTTTGTTGCCAGTGTAAACTCATCCCTCTTATGTCTTTTTACAAGGGCTTCACCTGCAGCATCCTCACTCTTAAATCCACAATACATCCAGGCTGTATCAAAATATGTAAAGCCCTCGGATATAAAGTAATCCACCATTTTCTTGGTCAGTTCGATATCAATGTTTCCAAACTTTCCCGCAGCTGCCTGCTCGGGGAGTCTCATCATACCAAATCCCAGTTTCTTAGTTGACTCTCCAAAAACGTTTACCATGTGTGCCCTCCTTTTTTACAGATTAAAACTCAAGTATTGTGTATGTATCTCTTGTCTTTTTTGATTCATAAAGTGCCTTGTCGGCTTTACCGATCATATTGTTTACCAGTTCTGTTCCGTAGGCACATCCAAAACTCATGGTTATATGAATCTGGGGACAGTCCGTGATAGTGATTCCCTTCGCCGCATTTCTGATCTTTTCAAGCTTACTGTCAAGATCTGCCTTTGAGATATCAAAGAAAACCATCATAAACTCGTCGCCGCCGTACCGAAGTACCACATCATCTTTTCTGACAGACTGTTCAAGCATTTCAGCCACTTTACGGATGGCTTCGTCACCGCACTGATGTCCGGCTGTATCATTTATATTTTTGAACAGATCGATGTCTGACATAACCACTGCCTTGCATGGTTCAAAGATAAGCTTTTCGTCGAGGAATTTTCTGTTTCGTATACCTGCAAGGGAATCGATGTAGACCTTGGTCTCAAACTCGGATATTTTTCTCTGCTGGGCCAGGTTCTGGAGCTTGGCATCGGTCGTATCCATACATCCATATACGATATGGGCCAGTGTGCCATCTTCATTTCTGTCACCTACGAGAAATACTCCTTCAAACCAGCGGCCGGCTCCCTCACTGAAAAATTCCATGGTAGTCGTGCCGTTCTCATCGACAGCCTTTAATATCTTGTCCTTATCAAGCCATTCATACAGTGCCGGCCGGAAGCTTTCCGCAACCGAAGAATCGACGTTATTTTTAAGGAACTTTAAGGCATCGGGATCCTTCTCAACCATTTCCACATATTTATTGGTGCTGATCATACGATAGCTCATATCCTTAACATCAATAAAGAGCGAGAAATTAAACACCTTGCCTATTGCTTCGATGATCTTTAAATATTCCTCAAGCTCCTGCTGAGCTGTAATATCGCGATAGCATCCCATGTATATCTCAAGCGAACCGTCATCAGGACGCCTGATAAATCTGCCTGCACCGGTTACCCAGATGATGCTGCCGTCCTTTTTTTGCATACGATATGTTGCATGGGTGATTTCAGGCAGTTCCCTGTGTAACCGAACCGAATCCCAGAAAAGCTTAACGATGGCGTCGCGCTCTTCCGGCGCCAGTGTCCTGACCCAGCTGTCAAACTCATTGGGCAGGTCCTCCAGTCCGTCATAACCAAGCATCTGTCTGGTCTCGTCATTAAACTCAAAGCTCTGCAGATTCTCGTCCCGGTCAAATGTACAGAAGTACATACCGGCCTTTAATCCGCTGGCAAACATATCCTCTCTGTACTTTGCGATCCTGTACTTGTCGTTTGCCTCTTCAATCCTGCGATTGCACTCAGTCAATATCTCCTGCTGCTCTTCCGGATATGCCGATACATCAAATAAAGGTACCGGATCATTTACCTCTATACCCGCTTCTGCAGCAAACTTTCCTATGCCGCCGTCTATAGATTCAGCCGCCTTATTACCGTCCATCAGAAAACTCTCCTTTGGTTTTCACCGTAATATTAATCACAGGAAATATTATACCCCTTTTTAAGGAGTTTTTCACAATTTTATCCCTTTTAAATTAAGAAATCCGAGAGTCTCCTCATACCGTTTTGACATTGCATTGTGTGCCCCGTCAGGAACCCAGCTGCCGTTATGATGATGCAGTGTATAACTATGCTCAGTTTTATAGCATATCCCTGTATCGAAGCTTTTGCCCGTCAGCATCTCAAAAGGATAAACTGTAATATCTTCAACAAACTGAAATCCCCCGTTTTTTTTGAGCCCATGTTTTTCTATAACCTTTGTATACCTGACAGGACATGTAGAATTGTCCCATGTGCCGTCAGGTTTAAGGTATGGTCGCTCCTCATAGGAGGCGCAGATCTCCCTCATAAACGGATGACCTTTTCTCGCACCCATTCCCGACCCGCACTCTATACGGTCCAAAGACTCAAAACCCATGTAAACATCATTGTATAAAAGATCGTCGATGGGTCTTAGTACTTCCACATCCAGGTCCATGTATATACCGCCGTATTTATAAAGGATATCCGCCCTTGCATAATCAGATGCATACGACCAGTTCTTATGACAGATGGCCTGATTAAAGAACAAGCAGTCAGACGCTCCGTACATCTCAAGATCCCAGATTTTTATCTCGTAATCGGGGCAGTATCTTTTCCAGGAATCAAGACACTCCCTGTAAAGTTTTGGCATAGGATCCCCGGAAAACCATATTCCATGGATAATCTTTGGGATTGCAGGCTTATCAAGTCTACGGTAATGAGGCTCCGGTTTGTCAGCCGATAATAAGAGCATATCCTCATATAACGATTCAAGAAATATGGATGGAACGGCCTCAAAAGATGAAAGCCCCGGATTTTGGCGTATCTGATTCATGATTTCCTCGTACCCGGTGACAGCTATGAGTATCAGAGTCTTTTCCTTATCCATCATTGCCAGGGCATCCCGGCTTACCCTGTCATAGAACTTTTCTCCGTAGGGGACATCCCCTGTCCCCGGTAAGTCCACAAACCCTTTCAGATTATCCATAAGACCGCTCTTACGTAAAAAAGAGCGGGTAACGCTGCGAAAATGTTTCCCGCTCCCCCAGCAAAAAATATCTTTTGTTTTCAGGGTTTCAAAATATTTTTTTAACTGATCCAATAT
>DFKO01000180.1 GCA_002373855.1 Lachnospiraceae bacterium UBA3643 | reverse complement strand
TTTCGAGATACATCTCGCCTGATTCAAGTAATGCTCCCATGATTAATCCTCTCTTTTGATTCTTATACTTGTTATCCTTAACTAACATTATAATACAGTTTTATGTTTTTTTTAATCATATAATAACACATAAAAATATTTCATCAAACATATTTTTGCTATTTTATTATTTCTCCTTTTGCAGAGACATAGATAACTTCATATTCCGGATATGTATCCTTAAGCCTGCCTGTAACAGCGCTGTTGCCATATGATACAAAATATGCAGTACTTAAAAAGTCGCATATAAGAGATTCGGGGCCGATGACTGTAGCTGATGCGAGACCATTCATGACAGGATAACCTGTTTCGGTATCGTGGATATGATGATAAATAACGCCGTCAGATTCAAAATATCTCTCATAAATACCTGTTGTCACGACGCTCATACCATCTGATACAGAGACGGATGTGACTGCCTCATTATCTGAAAAAGGCTTTTTTATGCCGATATTATAATTCTCCGAACCGTTTTTTGATCCCAGGCAGTATACATTGCCTCCAAGATTGATGAGAGCGTTATCTATGCCGTTTTCTTTTAGATATGAGGCTGTTTTATCGGCTATATAACCTTTTGCCACGGCGCCAAAGGAGAGCATTATATCAGGATCATCTTTTGCCAGTGTATTGCCGTTTAAGTGAAGGGATTTATAGTCGCATTTTAAGACAGCATCAGATATTAATTTTTCATCAGGTACCACCCCGGTGTCGCTGCCAAAATCCCATAGTTTGCTGACAGGATATATGGTTGGATCAAACAGGCCATCCGTTAAAGCTGCGCCGTCTAATAAAAAATTTACCAGATATGCGGATTCATCATCCAGAATGATTTCGGTAGCATCACTGTTTATATCAGCGAGTATACCGTCATCAGAGGATTCCGAGAAAAGCATGTCATATTTTTCAAGCATTTCTTTAAGACCTTCTGATGTCTCCTCCGGGAACTCGCCATATACGGTTATCTGTACAAAAGTATCAAAATAAAAGCCTGTAAAAATATGCTGATCCACCGGTTTATCCGGTAACGGAATGGCACAGGCAGTTAAAAATAAACATGTCAGAAATGCTGTAAAAAAATGTATATATCTGTATCTGATCTGTCTTTTCTTAATTTTCATACGTTAATCATTGTATCATCGATATGTGTTATAATAAACCCATGAAACTTGATGACAATTTTGATGATGATGAATTTTATAATGATAATAAAAACAGCAACAGTTATATGATGTATACAGTTGCTGCCGTGAGTCTCGTATTTTTGTTTATCCTTGTGATAGTCATCGCCATGAATCCTCAGAAGAAAAAGACTGGAGGTACGACTTCGTATAATTATGTACCTGCGACGACAGACGATACCATTACTGTCGGAGACCTCCAGGTAGACGACCTTGATTTCTGGCATGATTATGACGATCAGGTTGAACCTTCAGCAAAACCAAACTCAACCGCTACGGATACCACTGTGACGGAGCCGAGCCCGGAAACATCGGAGGCTCTTGACCCATCCATGGACGGCAAGCATACACTGATCACATATAAAGACGGTACAGAGGAGTGGCTTGAGATCAATCCATACCTTGCACTCAATACATATAATGATGCCAATTTTGTATATGTAAACAATCTCATGAAATATTATGAGAATGGCAGCAATGTATCTTTTTCCGGAGTAGATCTGTCTAAAAATAATGATTATGTGGATTTTGACAGGCTCAAAAATGCCGGGATAGATTATGTTATGCTCCGTATAGGTACGAGAGGCTTTATCAGCGGAGAAATCAGTTTGGATGAGAATTTTCAGGACAATTATGACAGGGCTACAACGGCAGGCCTTGATGTAGGTGTATATTTCTTTTCCCAGGCCATCACTAAAGAGGAGGCTGTAGAAGAAGCAGAATTTGTCATAGCATCCCTGTCTCAGAATGCCATCAGTTATCCTGTTGCCTTTTATATGGAAGATGTGTCAGGCACTGATGTCAGGACCAAGGACTTAACCCAGATGGCCAGGACAAATATTGCCATAGCATTTATGAATGCCGTAAAGGCTGCCGGTTACTGTCCTATAATATGCGGCAATAAAGAATGGCTCCTAAAGAAAGTGAGCTTTGGATCATTAATTGGTTATGATGTGTGGCTCTTGCAGGATGCCGATACACCGGACTTTCCGTATGAATACGAGATGTGGAGGTACAACTCGTTTGGAGAGATACCCGGAGTCTCGGGATATGCGAATCTGTGCATCAGTTTCACTGACTATACGATAAGGTGACGGTATGAGAATAATATTTGTGCGACACGGGGAACCTGATTATGCCAGGGATACCCTGACTGAAAAAGGAAAACTTCAGGCCGCAGCAGTGGCAGAGAGATTAAAGGATGAAGGTATTGAGGAGATATATGCATCTCCCATGGGCAGGGCTCAGCTGACAGCTTCATATACTTCAAAACTCCTTAATCTCCCAGTGACCACCCTTGATTTTATGCATGAGATATCATGGGGTGGTAAACCAAGGGACGGAGTGGATGCCGATATCCCTAAATATCTTGAGATGGCATCGAGTAAAGGCGAGATTCATTTTGAAAATGCCATCGACATCCCGGAAAACGGTCATCCCTGGACACTGGGAGACCGGATGCTTGAGTCGGGATTTGATTTCTTTAAAGATGACTGGAGAGAGCATCCGTATTTTAAAGGCAATATTGCGACGGACTTTTACGATTTTGTATCCGGTAAATTTGATGAGTTTTTAAAGGAGCGGGGGTATACCCAGGAGGGCAATCGTTTTTACTGCTCGGCAAAAGAGAACAAGACCATTGCCGTATTCAGTCACGGAGGCTCAGGGGGATGCGTTCTGGCAAAGCTTTTGAACCTGCCTTTTCCTTATGTGGCTGTGGTGATGCCTTATGAAGTGACCTCCGTCATCTCGGTGGATATACCGTTTTCTCCCGGCAATTTTGTACATGGCAGACTCGAGATATTTAATGATGTGGGGCATATCAAAAATATCGGATCGGGGTTAACTATACAGAGTGTGTGAGGCAGGAATGAATACTCCCTGGAACGGGCTGGTCGTGCTAAGACAATCAGCCATCCTCGCTAGAGTAGCAATTTCGAGAAAAACTCGGCGCTTTGCGCCTCAGACAGCTTTCTCGAAATTGCCAGCTCGGATGACGATTCTCTAAGCACAACCGCCTTATTGTTCCCGGGAGTATATCATTCCTGCCTTGCCAACTTTGTGATTAGTTAGTTTGGGTGTGTTTTAAAACTGACTTTCCGATTTATGGAAGCCCGTTCCGGGGAGAATTTATTCACGCTAGAAGCAGTCACTTTATTTGAGAATTACCACCCAATAATGTATAATGTTAAAGGTTAAAATATATGTTTTCCAAATATATTGCGAAAACAAATATTACATGGAGGGTTACAAAGATGAAAGTTGCATTGGTTTATTATTCTATGTCCGGTAATACCGAATTTGCTGCAGAGAAAATAAAGAATGTAATGACAGAAAAAGCATCGGCGGCTAACGGCGGAGAAGGTCTCCCCGGAGGATTTTCCATCGATCTGATTAAAATCGAGCCCGAAAAGGCATATCCCGATAAGGGCGCAAAGAAGTTCCTCTTTGGCGGCAAGGCTGCGATGATGGGCGAAAAGCCTGTACTTAAAGAATATAATTTTGATCCTTCCAAGTATGACACTATCATTATCGGATCACCTGTATGGGCAGGCACTATGGCTCCTCCCATCAGATCGTTTGTCACAAACAGATGGAGCGATATAATGAATAAGCAGCTGGGCATTTTTACATGTGCCAGCGGCAACGGCGGATACAAGGCTGTTGAAAAGATCCGTGACCTTATCGGTGTCAGAAAACTTAAATTCTGCATGTCCTTAATCGATCCCAAAGAAAAACAGACCCACAGCAATGATCTGGAGATAGATAGATTCTGTAACAGTATGCTGTTTTAGGTAAAATTATGGGTGATACAAAGGGCGTATTTAAGACAACCAGAAAGGACGGCTCCGTATATTACAGGGTATCGATCAGTCCGGGTGGCAAGCATATATCCCTTGGCAGCTTTGACAAGGAGGAGGATGCCGGATACGCCTATATGGAGGCCCGGGAGATCCTGGAGGACAATGATATATCCATACAAAAGATAATTTTGTATGAAGAGTTCTATTATCTCTCTTTTGAAAAGAGAATCTGTCTCATTAATTACAGAGACAATGGCATATATATAGCCAATCCCATTTATATTAAAAATAAGATGTTTTATTATTATCTCTCTGCAGATGAGGTCCTTAAATTTGATGCGGATGAGCTGTTTTTTTATTCTTCCCACAAGATCCAAAAGAGAGGAGGCCATCTCTTTTTTGCGGATTTTGGCAGGCAGATAAGTCTTGCATCCAGATACGGCATTAAAAACTATGGAGTTTTTGGCAGGGATTATATATTTAAAAACGGTGATATTTATGATTTCAGAGTATCAAATATAGAGATACTGAATACTTACAACGGCGTATCCCAGGTTATAGATCACAGGAGGAAAAAATATAAAGCTGTCATTCATTTAAAGGGCAATTTTACAATAGGCCACTATGATACGCCCCTTGAGGCAGCTGTCGCATACAATAAAGCAGTAGATGAGCTTGCAGATGCCGGATACACTGCCGGTTATGAAAAAAATATTTTTGGCAAAAAAGAAAAAAAGGAAGCTGATTCATTATATAAAAAGATAAAAGTTCCAAAGAAAATAATAGATGCCGCAATGGACAAATAAAAAGATTAATATTTTTTGAATCTTTTTTGTTTTTGCAACACTTTTGCAACGGTCGGTGTTTTATTATAACCGAAGATTGAGGGAACAGTAAGCTTCGGACCGAGACAGAAAATATCACAAGCATTTCCGAAGACCTCAATGTGTTCTCGGAGGAAATAGAGGCAAATCTCTCCAAATATACAGTGTAATAATTGTTAGTTATATTGTATAAAACTTAATAGACAAAAGTGCTTCATGATGGTATAATTTTACTAGTTTTGGAGCACTTTTGCTTAAAATAAAAGTATAAAAGAGGAGAAAAGAAAATGGCAAAGAATTCCACTCATGCTTTCGGTGTCAAAACCGGCAAGATAAGCATGCGGGTTACGCTTATCTTATTTGCACTCATCCCGCTCGTAGTTTCATCAGTTATCATCTCGATAGCTATCCTTTCACTTAGTAGCAAAGAAGTTCAAAATTATACCAGAGCTTCATTTGAACAGATTATCTGTGATATCGGAGATGCATTTGACTCCATGACACAGAACAATATGCAGATTCTTAAAGGTTTTGCGTCTGCTCCCATTGTTACAGAAGCTCTCCTTGCACCTGACAATCAGCAGGTTCAGGAGGAAGCCCAGCGGTTTACACTTGATTACTTTGGCAGTCTCGAAGGCTGGGAAGGCATCTATGTGGCCACCTGGGATTCACAGGTTATAACTCATCCCAATGCCGGAGCTATCGGCATGGTTCTGCGTGAGGGTGACAGCCTGACGACTCTCCAGGACAATATTTTAAAAGCACCTAACGGTGTATTTAATACAGGTATAATCACATCCCCTGCTTCCGGACAGAATATCATGTCCATGTATACACCGGTTATGCTTGATGGAGAGCCTATCGGATTTGTGGGATGCGGATTCTATGTAAAGAATATTGCAGATCAGATTTCTGATGTATCAAAACTCGGTCTTAGCTCTGCGTATGTTTATATTGTAGACAGACAGGGCATGATGCTGGCTCATCCCGATGAGACCAAGATCGGTAATCCTGTCGAGAATGCTGCCGTAAAAGAAGTGATCAGCAGGCTTGATGCAGGTGAGAAGCTTACATCAGACATTATTGAATATGTATTTAAGGGCAAAAACAAATATGCAGCTTATTATGTAGGCGCGGGAGATAATTACATCGCTGTACTTACAGCTGACGTTGATGATGTCCTTAGCGGCATTAAGTCGATCAACAAAAATGCTATCATTATCATATTAATCAATTTGGTAATCTTTTCAGCTATTGCACTTTGTATTGAGAGAGTCATTTCAAAACCTCTCATTCAGATTTCGCATACTCTTGATCAGCTCAGTACAGGTGATGTCACCGTTACATGTGATGCCCACTCTCATATTAATGAGACAGTCAGCATCCTGAATGCTTTTGAAGCACTTAAGAGTGCATTGTCTTCATCCATGAGTGCTGTTAAGAACTCTGCAGATGTGCTCAACAATGCTATCGTTAGTGTTGATTCCATGACAGGTAATAATGTGGATTCCATATCTCAGATCAATACCGCAATCAATGAGGTGGCAGAGACATCTCAGGCTGTAGCAGAGAGTGCCCAGACTATGGCTGAAAAAGCCGTTGAGCTTGGAAATGATATCGAGTCACTTAATAATAATGTAAATACTCTTTATGAGGCATCCCAGACTATCAAGAATGCCAATAATGACGCTACGGACTGCATGACCAGTGTATATGCAGGCGCTAATGAATCCGTAGAGGCCATGAAAGATATCAACAGCAAGATTGCTGATACAAACAGTGCCATTGAGCAGATTGGTTCTGCTGTACAGGCTATCGAATCTATCGCAGCCCAGACAAACCTCCTCTCGCTTAATGCCTCTATTGAGGCTGCCAGAGCAGGAGAAGCCGGACGAGGCTTTGCAGTCGTAGCCGACGAGATCAGATCCCTTGCTGATTCTTCCGCAGAATCTGCAAAGGAGATCAAGCAGATCATTGAAAACGTTATTGCCATGTCAAATGATACAGTTGAAGTATCCAACAGAGTATTTGAGGTAATTAATAAAGAGCAGGCCGATATCCAGCAGGCTCAGGGCAAGTTTAATGTACTCTCTGAATCTGTAGAAGCTTCAATCAACGAGATCGAGACTATCAGACATATGGCTGATGCCCTTGACAAGATCAAGGTTGAGCTGGCCAATACGACCACAGACCTGGGAGCTATCTCAGAAGAGCTCGGCGCATCTGCCGAGGAAGTCGCAGCATCATGTCATACAGTTACTGATGCATGTTCTGACACACAGAATTCTACATCCGAGATGAGAAATATCAATGAGGATATGATTTCTGCCATCGATTTCTTCAAGATTTGATCATCAGACCTTCTTTCATTTGGCGCGTCGTGTTTTCATTATGGGGCACGGTGCGCTTTTTACGGGTCGATCTTTGTTTGTAAATAAGGGTACTATATAGAGAAATTAACTATTGACACGGGTTTTTAAGGATGTTATTATACACCTTGTATGCCGCATAAAGAGGTAAAAGTGTGCCCGAAACCGGGTGCCACCATATTTAGCGAGTAATTTATAGGAGGTAAGGCCATGTACGCAATTATTGCAACAGGTGGAAAGCAGTACAAGGTTTCTGAAGGCGATATCATCAAAGTTGAGAAGCTTGAAGCAGAGAACGGTGCTACTGTTACATTTGACAATGTCGTTGCTGTGTCTGATGGCGCTTTAAAGGTTGGCAAGGAAGTTGCATCCGCAACAGTTTCAGCTACCGTTATGGAGCAGGGCAGAGCAAAGAAAGTTATTGTATACAAGTACAAGAGCAAGACCGGTTATCACAAGAAAAACGGTCACAGACAAGCATACACCCAGGTTAAGATTGACAAGATCAACGCTTAATATAAAAAAATGATTTCTGTATTTATAGAAAAAAACAGAAACGGTTATGCTGGATTTACTTGCAAGGGTCATGCGGGATATGCAGAGCATGGTAATGATATAGTCTGCTCGGCAGTCAGTATGCTGGTGATTAATACGATTAATTCACTTGAAAAGTTGACCGATTGCAAATTCAATTGTGACAGCAAGATGGACGGTTACGTAAAGGTGACTTTCCTCGAGGAGCTGTCGGAGAGTGCCAGAGTACTGGTTGATTCGATGATACTGGGCATCAGTTCGGTGGAGAAACAATACGGGAAAGGCTATGTGAAGCTTACAACTAAGGAGGTATAAAACGATGATGAATTTGAACCTTCAATTTTTTGCTCATAAAAAGGGTGTTGGTTCTACCAAGAACGGTAGAGATTCCGAGTCTAAGAGATTAGGTGCAAAAAGAGCCGATGGTCAGTTCGTTAAGGCCGGCAACATCATATACAGACAGCGCGGAACAAAGATTCATCCCGGAACCAATGTTGGTATCGGTGGCGATGATACACTTTTCGCACTTGTAGACGGAGTTCTCAGATTTGAGAGAAAAGGCCGTGACAAGAAGCAGGCATCTGTATATCCGGTTGAAAACTAATTATTTGATTTAAATTCTTTTTGAGCCTCAGATTTTTCTGGGGCTCAACTTTTTTGAGGACGACTATGTTTGCAGACAGAGCGAGTATAATAATCAGATCAGGTAAAGGTGGCGATGGTCACATATCATTCAGACGTGAGAAATATGTACCGGACGGAGGCCCCAACGGCGGAGACGGAGGCCGGGGCGGAGATGTCATCATCAGAGTTGATGACGGCCTTAATACACTGATCGATTTTAAACATAAAAGAAAATACAGTGCCACAGACGGAGAAGAAGGCGGCAATAAAAACTGCCGTGGAAAAGACGGTAAGGATATCGTCATAAATGTTCCGAAGGGCACGGTCATAAAAGATGCAGCCTCTGATAAGGTGATCATCGATATGTCAGGAGACTTAAAGGAATACAAGATACTGACGGGAGGCCGGGGAGGCCTGGGAAACCAGCATTTTGCCACATCTACCATGCAGGCGCCAAAGTATGCCCAGCCGGGTAAGCCCGCCAAGGAGATGGAGGTAGTACTTGAACTAAAACTCATTGCAGATGTTGGCCTTGTAGGTTTTCCGAGTGTGGGTAAATCTACATTTCTCGCCAGCGTATCAAATGCCAAGCCTGAGATAGCCGATTATCACTTTACGACCCTTAATCCCCACCTTGGAGTAGTCAGGGTTGATGAAGGTAAATCCTTTGTTCTGGCCGATATCCCCGGTATCATTGAGGGAGCGGCTGACGGAGCCGGACTGGGCCTTAGATTTTTACGTCATATCGAGAGAAACAAGCTGCTCATCCATGTCCTCGATGCAGCATCGGTAGAGGGCAGAGATCCCATAGAAGATTTCTATATAATCAACAAAGAGCTTGAGAAATACGGTGAGAAAGTTGCAAATCTCCCCCAGGTCATCGCTGCCAACAAGATAGATGCCATCGTAGATGATACGGAGCCTGTTGATATAGATGAAAATGGTCAGTTTATCTACCCTGAGCACGAGAGTGTGATAGACAGATTAAAAAATGAATTTGAACCAAAGGGATATAAAGTATTCCCGGTCAGTTTTGCGACAGGAGAGGGCGTAAAAGACCTGTTATCATATGTATATGACAAGGTGACCGAGATCAAGGCTGGTAAGCAGGAGACTATATTTGAATCTGAGTACGATCCCGATATATATCTTGCTCCCGCAGATGAACCATTTGAGGTAACATATGATGAGAAAGCAAAAGAGTACGTGGTAGAAGGTCCCAAGATTGAAAAAATGCTCGGATATACAAATCTTGAATCCGAGAAAGGCTTTATGTTCTTCCAGAAATTTATGAAGGACAACGGTATCTTAAGAGAATTAGAGGATATGGGAATCGAGGAAGGTGACACTGTACGTCTCTATGGATTTGCATTCTCATATTATAAAAATTAGAGGAATTATTATGACCAGTAAACAGCGCGCATATTTAAAAAGCCTTGCCCAGAAGGAAGAGGCGATATTTCAGATCGGTAAATCCAACTTAACCCCTGAGATCACGGAGGCTGTAAGCGAAGGATTTAATACAAGAGAGATACTGAAAGTGAATATACTCAAGAATTCCACAGACGATCCGATGACCATGGCTCAGGCTCTCGCAGACCGTACAGGTTCTGAACTTGTCCAGGTAATAGGCAGAAAGGTTGTACTTTACAAGCCTTTTAAAGAGCCTGTGATCAAGCTCCCGAGGGCTTAATACATGAATGAGATAATGACCGGCAAAATCTGTATATTCGGAGGGACGTTTAATCCGCCTCATATGGCTCATAAGCATATGGCAGAGAAAGTCCTTGAGGAATTTGGTTTTGACAGGATTATTTTCATGCCTACAGGCAATTCATATTTAAAAAAGCAGGTGCTCGATGCTCATAAGAGGCTTGAAATGGCCACTCTTTTTTGTGATACAAATCCCTTATTTGATGTATCCGATTATGAAGTAAAAACAGAGGGCCCTACATATACCTACAAAACATTATCTTCGCTTCGTGATGAAAATCCCGGGGCGGAGTTTTATTTTTTGCTCGGTGAGGATTCATTAAGATATATGGAGAACTGGATTCACCCGGAGATAATCTTTGAATGTGCATCAATTATTGCAGTCAGGAGAGACGATCAGCGCAGCTTTATCAATAAAGACGATGCAAGGTCTTATGAAGAGGTCGTGGAAAATCTGAAAAAACGGTTTGATGCCGGAATATTTTCTGTCACATTTAATGAGGATATCTCCTCATCAAAAATCAGAGAATCGTTTAAAGCCGGGAACGGTGACAGCGTACGTCACATGCTTACAAAAGAAGTTTATGAATATATTATAAAGGAGCGTCTCTACGTCTGAAGGCGTACCGACATTTCGTTTTAAATATGGATAAAGAGTTGATAGAAAAACTAAAAAAGAAATTGTCAAAAGATTTATCGGATGACAGATATGAACATACCATCGGAGTCGCCGATACAGCCTTTGCACTGGCCCTCAGGTACGGCGCTGATCCTGAAAAAGCATATCTGGCCGGACTTCTTCATGACTGTGCAAAGTGTCTCGATAATGATAAAAAAACGGAACTCTGTAAAAAATACGGAGTGGAGCTCACTGAAGTAGAGAGGGAGAATCCTTTTCTCATACATGCAAAGCTCGGCTCTGTCCTTGCAAAGGAAAAATATGATATAGACGACCCTGAGATAGCCTCGGCCATAGCATATCATACAACAGGAAAGGCCGGCATGACACTCCTTGAAAAGATCATTTTTTCCGCTGATTATATCGAGCCCTGCCGCAAGGATATCCCGGGATTAAAAGAGATCAGGGAATGTATATTTAACGATTTTGACAGGGCAGTTTATCTCATCTATGAAGGCACATTAAGGCATCTAAAAAACAAAGATCAGGTCATAGACGATACGAGTCTGGAGGCATTTGAATATTATAAAAATGTCTGTGAGGGCAGCGAGTCGGTCATTGAGATGATACGTCGCCGGAGCCGTTAAAATTCATATAGAATATGTGCCATATTTAAGTTGACACATCAACTTCATATTGCTAATATGATATATAGAGCAATGGTAAATATTTCTTTTATCAGGAGGGTTGCAATATGAAAAAAATAACACTTGATGACGCACTTTTAAAGATAAAGGATCTCGAGAAAGAGGTTAAAAAACTTAAAAAAGAGAATGCCGATCTTAAAGGCAAGATAGGTGGCAGACGTCTCCATGACGATGCATGGATGGCTAAATATAACGCATTTATCAAAAAGTATGAAAAACGCGGCAAAAAGCCCCTTACAGAAGTTGTTGAGAGCTGTGGCATCAGCCGCAGGACTGCGTACAGATACCTTGAATTTTATAAAGAATCAAAGTAAAAGTAATAAGACAGAAACCAACGCCCGGCAGGAGACTGTCGGGTATTTTTATTTTTGTTAGATTAAAATATTAATCATCATGAATAATCTTAATTTTAAAATCACAGAAGAATCAGAGCTCATAAGAGTCGATCAGGCCCTTGCAGGTCTCCTTGACAGATCGGGAAACAAACTGTCCCGTTCATATATACAAAAGCTCATAAAAGACGGGAACATCACTGTAAACGGTATAATCGTAAAGCCGTCATATATATTAAATTATGACGATGAAGTAGTATGCGA
>DFKO01000114.1 GCA_002373855.1 Lachnospiraceae bacterium UBA3643 | reverse complement strand
GAAACGAACTGCCATTCTTGTATCTGCATTGGCACCACAGAATGCATCAACTACGAAAAGTCTCTTGTTGCAGAGCTCTTTCTTAGCGATTTCCTTAACTGCAGCCCATGTCTCTTCTGTCATAGGGTGGTTATCGTTCTTGTATCCCTCTGTTGTCCACCATACAGTGTCCTTAGAGTTCTTATCCATAACGATATACTTATCTTTAGGTGAACGTCCTGTGAACACACCAGTCATAACGTTAACTGTGTCGAGCTCTGTGACTTTACCTACCTCGTATCCCTCAAGACCTGCTTTTGTCTCTTCCTCGAAAAGCATCTCATAAGAAGGATTGTAAACAACTTCTGTTGTTCCGGTGATGCCGTACTGTGTTAAATCGATTGCCATTTTACATTACCTCTTTCTTTTTATTTTAATCCGTTTTAATAAGGTCAGGCCAGGGTTAGCATATCTTATTAACGGAAAATTTACTGCAAGAAAGATTTTATAATAAAACAGCTTTAAAATCAACACAAGTTTCGCACAAATGTCTCAAAAGTGTTGCACTACTGGAATTCTCCGTTTAGTTCAAAGTATTTTGCGAATAATCGCCGGGCTATAGGCACGCAGTAATCTCCTCCCGTACCAGCCCCCTCTAAGATGATCGTCACTACTATCTCGGGATTTTCGGCAGGGGCGTACCCTGTAAACCATGCATGGGATGCGCTTGTCGCATCGGAATATTCCGCAGAACCGGTCTTGCCGGCAGCAGTATACACCTGACCTCCCAGTTTTCTCGCTGTACCGTTAGTCACATCATATCGCAGATATGTCATGAGGTCTGTAGCCTCGGCCTCAGTCATAACACTTCCCAGGGATATGGGGCTGTAGCTCTCAACTTCTCCGCCCTCTGCATTTACTACACCGGATACGAGGTATGGCTTCATCATCACTCCTCCGTTAGCTATAGCCTGAGTGATCATATTCAGGTGTAGGGGCGTCATCAGCACTTTGCCCTGGCCTATGGCCGTCTGAACCAGTTCGTCATCA
This sequence comes from Lachnospiraceae bacterium UBA3643, assembly GCA_002373855.1. Lineage (GTDB taxonomy): Bacteria > Bacillota > Clostridia > Lachnospirales > Lachnospiraceae > NK4A136. Next base: position 11,747 of record DFKO01000114.1, on the reverse strand, counting down.
TCCATATATACCTGACATGATGCGCTTGACTGGTTGGCAGGGAAATCCACAGGCAGGGTTGTATTAAACATAAGCCCGCTTAAAGTATCTGCAAAAGCAAGCCTGTCAAGGGACAGGGCGATATTACCAAAAGAGGAGTTGCACGAATTACCAAGGGATGAATAGAGGTCCTCATATCCGTGAACATTATTTCTAAAGCAGTGTATTGTCGTCTGTCCAACCTTTATATACCCGTTACATGTATAACTGTAATTTTTATATGTAGTCGGATTTTCCCTCATATACTCAAGGAGGGTAACAACCTTAAACGTGGATCCGGGCTGGTACCGGCCCTGGGATACTCTGTTTACAAGGACTGAATTGACCGTATCCTCGGATATCGTTGCAAAATTAGAAGAGATGGTATTCGGGTCAAATGAAGGCGTTGAGCACATAGCCAGTATCTCGCCTGTATCCGCCTTTGTCACTATGATGGCTCCCTTGTATACCCCGAGGGACGACCTGGCCACATCCTGGATTTCGGGTACCAGTGTAGTCACCACATTGTCACCGGGATTCTTTAATCCGTTTACTCCATTATTTGTCCTGGCAGCAAATGAGATATTTGAGTTGATCAGATATATATTCATATAGCTTTCCACGCCGGTCTTGCCATAAGTACTGTATCCGACCGCATGAGCGTACTCATCTCCGAAAGGATAATATCTGGTCTCGTTGCCGTTTGCATCAACCAGTGTCTCGGCCAGGACTGTTCCGTCACTGGCCAGTATCTTGCCCCTGATCGTCTCCGCCGCCATCAGTTCCTGACGGACGATATTGTAATCATTGCTGATAGCCTCAATCCTCTGGAAGTTCATATACTTTACAATGTTTATGATCATCATAAAGAACAGTATGACCTGGAGACACATCAGGACGCTTGTTGGTACGGATGCATGATCTGACCAGAAAGTTTTCTCAGTCTCAGGCACAGTCTTTTTCTTTCGGATTTTCCCGGGCTTTTCATTTTTTTCCGGCTCCGGATTTTTCTTTTCCCTTGTCATGGCATCATCGAGGATCTCCATCTTTAATGCCCGCTCTAAATCCCTGCCGGCCAGCACCTCAGTCTCGTCGCTGAAATCATCAGGGATAGCCACTCTCCTGCGTGCCATATTTTCAAACGGCACAGGCTTTTCGGGTTCCGGCACCGGCTCTTCATAATCTCCCTCAAATTCCTCATCAAATTCAGGTTCTTTAACCTTTTTATCAAGGAGCCCCGCCCCGATACATATACCAAACATAAGTATGCAGGACATGGCAGACGATCCGCCCCTGCTGATAAGGGGCAGTGTGACACCTGTTAACGGTATGAGTCTCGTTCCTCCGCCTATGGTTAAAAATGTCTGGGTACAGAGCATTGTGGCGATACCTGTCACAACAAGGCGGTAGTATTTATCTTTAATCTCGACTACGATCTTAAGCAACAAGATAAAAAGGCACAGATAAACAAGGATGATACCTATACCAAAAAGGACACCGTACTCCTCACATATAGCCGAAAACATAAAGTCTCCGTCTACCAAAGGGATAGTCGTCGGCTGACCTTTACCTATACCCCTGCCCATCCAGCTGCCGGAACCGATGGCAAAGAGTGACTGGGTCAGCTGATATCCGGTGGCATCGATATCGCTCCAGGGATCCAGCCATGTAGCGATACGAGTCTGAACATGGGTAAACATACGATATCCGACACACGCGGCCCCAAGACCGGCTATCAGTCCGCAGGCCGAGTACCATATCTTACCTGTTGCCACAAATATGACAGCCATAAAAGCTACATAAAATATAAGGGCACCGCCAAGATCTCTCGATATGGCAAGTACTCCGACAAAAGCAGCCGCACATACAGCAGCTATTGCTACGTGTCCGATTTTTGCATTTTCATACAAAATACCGGCAATGAAAAATACAAAGAGAATCTTTACAAATTCCGATGGCAGAAATGAAAAACCGAAAAGCTGATAAGTCAGTTTGGAACCGTTTACCGTCTTGCCAAGTGAAAAAACAAGGATAAGCATAAGGAGTCCCACCGTTCCGATAAGTACGGTATAATTTTTGATAAAACCGCATTTTTTTATCAGAAAGGGTACGAACATAAATATGAAAATAGAAACGAATATCATAAAGAAATGTTTCGTGCCTTTATCAATGTCGAGTCTTGAGAGCTCTGCAAAACCGATAACGATAAGGAAACACATATGATTAAGCAACATCCTGTTGCACTTTTCATATATCATGGTCGTCAGTCTGGTAACCGCAAACAAAGCAATGAGCTGCATCACATAAAGAGTCAGATACTGGATATCCGACGTGACTATATAAAGACTGACCATGGAAAGGGAATGGATCAGAAATATATATACAAGCTGTCTCACATATACTCCCGTATTGTTATAGCCCTTTTCTTTAAAAAGAGGCCATATGGATTCGATCACATACGAGAATATGGCAAGAAGCATGATGTATTTTGAAAATTCTGTAATGATATAATTCATTTACAAAACGCCTCTGTTGTAATGACCAAGCGTAAATTTGTTATCCTCAAACAATTTTATCACAGAAAGAGACATAATACCCGACTCGTCATAATTATCTTTAATCATCTTTAAAATACGATATGTCTCATCATAATCTTCCACTGTAAAGTCAATGAAAAAGTAATCATATTTATCGCTGATATCCCCGACTTTTGAGAACAGTATCTGGGGAACATTATTATAAATAATATTATGACAGAGCTCATGACACGGCTTTACGGGGAAAATACGTCCCGACTCATCTTTAAGGTATATGATATCTTTATCTTTATTACATTTGTCAAAAGTTTTTATGACACATCCGGCACTGATCATCATGGGTATATAACCATACAGGCTGACTGCCCTTTGGCATATTCCCTTTAATGACAGTTCTTTTTTATTTTTCTCATAAGAAGCCTTGGATATATATCCTCTCTCATTTATGAAACGCTCTGCAAATCTGTTAAATACATAGACGCTTCCGGATGTAAATATCCTGAATCTGTCTCTGTATGCTTCAGAAATATAAAGGCCGTCATAACCTTTTGCATCAATACCGTAAACAACATCACCAAATCTTAAGACAAGCTCTTTTAAGCGGTCTTTAATCCGGGATACATTTTTTTGTCTGACTACCGGAGGGAGCGCAAGTATCAGCCTGCCACCGTTAGAAATATACTCCTCCATCAGGCCATCATCATAAACATCAGAAAAAATATCAGCCCGGATCATACCTTCAGGCCCTGCATCCATAAATGCTTTTAACTGCCGGGCATTGCTTATTGAAAATACAGGCAGATGTTCCTTAGAAACATCATGAAAAGACATTTCTCCTGTTTTTTTCTCATAGATACTGTCTGTATCTGAAACATTTAACCTGTGATATGACTTAATGAGTTTATCATAAAGCTCATCAAGAACTTCTCTCCTGATACTGTTTAATGCTCCTACAGGCACAAAAGATTCAAGATCATTTTTTATATCAAGACTTTTGACATTAAAAACAGTATTACCCGTCTTCATCATCTGTTTTTTAATTGTCTCATTATCAGTCGGATTTTTATGGGCCCTATCGCATATACCGCCTGTTGCGGTCGCTTCATATCCCCCCGATACAACGCTTACACAAATGGGGTCTCCTGTCTTTACAGATACGGTCATATCGATATCGAGCTTTATATTTTTATCGATATATTCAGATCTGATATCAGACTTTAATCTGCTCTCGTTATCATTTGCTATACTTGAATATGAAGGGTTATCAAGGGTCAGCATATCCGGCCCGTTATATTCATACAGATATCCCGTACCTACTTTTGACCTAATGTAGAGCTGTCTTAAGTCATTCTCATATTTTTTTATATTCCCTTTGTTAAGGGTACCGCTCTCATATTTTAAAAGGGCGTTTTTGTAAATTTCAGAGACGCCGGCTGCATACTCAGGTGCCTTCATACGTCCCTCTATCTTAAGTGAATCGACTCCGGCATCAGCCATATCACCTATATGACCTATGACACACATATCTCTCATACTTAATGGATAATAGTCGCTGCCGTTTCTCCCCTTAAGAGCACTGTCCATGTCGTCATAAACACTGTACGGCTTTCTGCAGGGGCCTGCACATCTGCCTCGATTGCCGCTCCTGCCACCTGCCATACTTGAAAAAAGACAGCAGCCCGAATAACTGTAGCACATGGCACCGTGGACAAAGCATTCTGTCTCGTATCCGTACTCTCTACCGTCCTTTGTGATATCTGAAATCTCCTTCATGGAGAGTTCTCTTGCAAGTACTATCCTGGACATACCAAGGTCTTTAAGATACCTCGCTCCTGCCACGGAAGCAACCGCCATCTGGGTGCTGGCATGGAGAGGGAGTTCCGGAAAGAAATCTTTCATAACAGAAATAAGGCCGATATCCTGTATGATGATACCGTCCAGTCCATATAAATAAAGAGGCTCTATCACTTTAACAGCATCTTTAAACTCGTTGTCTTTTATCAGGGTATTTAACGCAAGATAAATCTTTTTATTGAATAGATGAGCATAATCAAGGGCCTCACAGATCTCCTCTGTTGAAGGATTCTCGGCATATGCTCTTGCAGAAAATTTATCGGCTCCCACATATACCGCATCCGCCCCGGCGTTCAGAGCGCCGTAGAGAGCCGGAAGGGAACCTGCGGGAGCAAGTATCTCGGGCATAATTATTTCTTAACACCTTTAAGCTGGGTCTCAAGCTGTACGATCTTTTTTGCAGCTTCCTGGAGCTGGGTCATTGCTTTATTTAAATCCTCTTTAGTATCATTAAGCACCATATCCTTGTTGATAAGGTCATGCTTCATGTCATAGAGTTCGTTTTCTTTTATCTTGATCTCCTCACCGAGTCTGGCAGCCTTGTCTCTGGCTTTAAAGTACTCGTCAGCTATATTTATCTCGATGAGTCTGTGCTGAATGTCTTTTCCGGAATGCTTAAATGAATCGATCTTGTTGTACTCAACGATCATGTCATTTATATAATTGGCAAGTTTCTGGAGATACTCGTTGCTCTCAAAACCGCTCATGGTCAGAACTTTACCGTCAATGATTACCTGTACTTCATTTTTCTCAGTCATTTTCCCTGCGCCCTTGTTTAATAATTTCAGCTCTTATATGCCAATCAAATGATAAATCTCATCCGAAATGCAGTTTACATAAAATATTATAATAGATTATGATATATAATTGCAATACCTAAATTATAAGGGTTTTAAGATATTTAAAAGGTCAACATAAATTAAAAATCCCTGTCATGAAACTGTTCATGACAGGGAAAATGATCATACTGCTTTAATAAGCATATATTCTTTTGTCAGATCTTAAAGAAGCTGACCTCCTCATTAAGTCTGGTCGAAACTTCATGAAGGGATCCGGCACTGTTTGCAAGAGTCGTAACAGTAGCGGAGAGCTCTTCCATGGAAGCACCTGTCTCCTCGCTGGATGCAGCATTCTCCTCAGATATAGCCGAGAGAGATTCCATTACATCTACTACTCTGTTCTTGGCCACAACGCACTTGTCGGCATTTTCGGATATCTCATTAACTCCTGATACAGTCATCTCAATATCACCGATCATACCGTTTACGCTGTCATATGTGACATTGATGATCTCCTGCTGCTGACTGTTTGTATCGCTGACCTCTCCGGCCATCTTAACAGCTGACTGGGACTCTTTAAGGAGCTCATCCATCTCCCGTCTGATCTGCTCTGCAGTATTATTTGAATCCGAAGCAAGCTTTCCTATTTCCTCAGCTACTACAGCAAAACCTCTGCCGGCATCTCCTGCTCTTGCTGCCTCAATAGAAGCATTTAATGCAAGGAGATTTGTCTGGGAAGCTATATTCGCAATATTATCAACCATGCCATTGATACGCCCTACTGCATCACTGGTTGCACCGATCTTTTCAGTGATGCCTCCGATAACCTCATTCATCTTTGAAGAACTCTCTCTTAAGCGCTCAAGATCTCCTGCTGCATGGGTGGATGTCTCCTGCATCTTATCCGCAGTCTCCTTTAGTTCAAGGGTAGATGACTGTACGGAAGAAACAGCATTTTCTATATCAACAATCTGATGAGTAGCTTCTGTAATCTCGTCTGCCTGATGGGTAGCGCCCGATGCAATCTCCTGAACTGCATTTGATACATCATCTGCATTCTGGGATATCTGATTTGCCATATCAGCCAGTTCGTCTGAGGATTTGTTTACGGCCCCGGCACCGTCTCTGATAGCTCCGACGATATCCTCTAGTTTATCCATAACACTGTTTGTATTTCTGATGATCTCACCGAGCTCGTCTTTACGGTCAGTATATTTATCGATCCTCTCAAATTGGCCGTGTGACAGAGCCGAGATAGAATCATTTGCCTTAGAGAGCGGCTTTGTAATACTTCCTGAGATCTTTACAGCTACAAAAACAGCGATCGCAAGGAACGCAACTCCGAGGATCACCTCATAGAAGACGATTGTCTGTACATGCGCGAGGGCCACTTCCTGGACACGGCATGATGCAACGATCCAGTCGCATCCCTCTATCTTTTCCCATGCAATGATCCATGTATCGCCCATGAAGGGTGCTACGTACTCACCCTTTACCTTATCGCCTCTTGAATCAGTATAGAACGGGTTCTGATCCTGCTTTTCAGGGTCCTCTACATTGACCTCACGAGCAGAATGGGCTACAACAGTACCGGTTCTGTCTACTACGACTATCTCCTGCCTGTCCTGCATAACCTCTGCCGCAAGTACATCATGTAAAACAGATACATCAAAGTTTCTCTGGACTATACCGACTACTTCTCCGTCAGTAGTCTTGACAGGTACAGCAAATGTAACGATTGCCTTGCCTGTAGATCTTGAGACAATAAGGTCTGATACATAAGGCTCTCCTGTTTCCACGGGGACTGTAAAATAATCTCTGTCAGCGACGTTTACACAATCACCTCTAGTACGGAGTATCTGCTGACCGTCGATTCCGGATATGGCAGTAGAGTTACCATCATCCATAAACTCATCGATAGCTTCCATCTGTGCATACAGATCATCATACTCCCTCTCCGTACGTACTCTTCCGCCTAAGAAATCAATGGTGGAAGGTGCAAGGGCAAATGCCTGAAGAGCACTTATATTCTTCTGAAATATAGTCTGGAGCTCTTCATTTATCGTTCCCGCCTGGGCATCGTTTACTTCATAGGCAGCATCTTTGCCTTCCGAAAAAGTTACCGCAGCACTTACAACTGTCAGAACCGCTATCGGAAGAGCCACCAGAAGGCACATGACGATGATAAGCCTTGTTTTTATACTTTGTGTTCTTTCGTTCAAATCGATAAACCTCCTTGTTAATTTATACCACCTTGTAAATTATAAAATATAAAAATATAAAATACAATTTGTCAATTAATCCAAAGATATGCCCAGATGACTGTATGCATTTTCGGTAACAACCCTTCCCTTGGGCGTCCTGTTTATAAATCCGTTTTTTAATAAATACGGTTCATATACATCCTCTATGGTGCCACTGTCCTCCCCTATAGATGCAGCCAGAGTATCAAGACCCACCGGTCCTCCGCCGAATTTAAATATGATAGTGTCAAGAAGAAGTCTGTCAGTACCGTCCAGTCCCCGCTTATCAACTCCCATCAGATCCAGGGCATAGTCAGCAACCTTTTTGGTGATGACTCCATCAAACTTGACCTGGGCAAAATCCCTGACTCGCTTGAGCAGCCTGTTGGCAAGTCGTGGCGTACCGCGGCTCCGTCTCGCCAGTTCTACAGCTCCGTCATAATCTATGCTGACTCCAAGCCGCTCGGATGATTTCATGATGATAGTCTCAAGCTCACTGTCTGTGTAATATTCCATCCTCTCTATAAAACCGAACCTGTCCCTTAAAGGCGCCGTGAGAAGTCCCGCTCTCGTAGTGGCTCCTATTAAAGTAAACTTGGGCAGGTCAAGACGTATCGCCTTGGCATCCTGGCCCTTACCTATGAGGATATCGATACAGTAATCCTCCATTGCAGGATAGAGGACCTCTTCAACCTGACGGTTCATACGGTGTATCTCATCTATAAAGAGTATATCCCCCTCCTCGAGTCTGTTAAGTATTGCTGCCAGGTCCCCCGGCTTTTCGATAGCCGGACCGCTTGTTATCTTTATATTTACTCCCATCTCATTTGCTATTACATTAGATAATGTTGTCTTGCCAAGTCCGGGAGGTCCGTAAAAGAGGCAGTGATCAAGAGGCTCCTGACGTTCTTTTGCGGCGTCAATAAATATAGTCAGCTTTTCTTTAATCTTTTCCTGACCTATATAATCCTTTAAGAGCTTTGGTCTTAATACATTTTCAATTTTGACATCTTCCTCAACAAATGAGGTCTCTATAAGTCGCTTAGCCATAATGATTTATAAATAAAACAACGCTTTCTTTAATATCGTATCTGTATCGGGTTTTGCATCCGGGTCTTTCTTTTTCTCATCAGCAACTGCGGATGTAACGGCGCTCCTTGCTGACTTCTCAGAGTATCCGAGAGCGGTCAGGGCAAGTATCGCATCATTTTCCTCCGGGCCAAATGCACTGTTAGTTCTCGCGGGAGAAACAGCTGATTCTCCGCTGTCTTCAAAAGACTTGCCCACCTTATCTTTAAGATCTATGATGATTCTCTCCGCCGTCTTTGCTCCGATACCCGGTGCCTTTGATATAGCCTTGCCATCGCTGAGGAGTATGGCTCTTGTGAGGTCATTTACTCCCATAAACGATATGATACTCATGGCTCCCTTTGGGCCAATACCGCTGACGGATATCAGCATCTTAAATATATCAAGCTCATTTTTTTCAAGAAATCCGTAGAGGCTGAGATCGTCCTCCTTTACACATGTATATGTAAATACCTTTACCCTCTCTCCAATAAGGGGAAGGGCCGAAATATCGGAGGGCATCATAAAAATATTGTAGCCTATCCCCGATACTTCGATGATAATACTGTCTTTCTGTATGTCGGTTAAATCACCGTTAAAGTATGCATACATACCTTTATCTCCATCATGTTTTTACTAACAATTAATTTACCAAACATTAGTTCGATTGTCAATTCAAAATTATCTTAAAACCATTTTTCTGACAGGAATAATGCAGTAATAAGAAAGAAAACCGATGAGAATCCCCGTTGCAAGTCCCATTAATATAAGCCACGGCAGGTAGTATACGATGATCCCTGTCCCCATATATACAAATGCTGCCACCAATAGCTGGGCCATATTATGCGCCAGTGCCCCGGCTGCCGATATACCGACACAGCCAAACCGCCCGGACTTTTTAAGGAGACACATTATGATAAAACTGCATATAAAACCGGCTATACCGTAAATCATCGAAAACATACCGGAGAAAAGAATTCCGATGATCATAACCCTTAAAAAACCTACAATAAAAGCATCTCTTTTCCCAAATAAATAAAGGATAATGATCGTCATAATATTGGCAAGGCCCGGTTTAAACCCGGGGATGCCCACATTTATGGGTATGAGAAACTCAACATAGCCAAGTATTACAGCCAGGGCAAGGAGCATTCCGTCAGTTGTGAGCCTTTTTAAATTATTTTTATTCTCCATCACCTGCTCCTAAAACTGTCACGGCAAATCTGTGGGGCAGACAGCATATCGTATCTCCCGGATTTGATATGGGTCCGTGATTAACGCATATCTGATTTTTGCAGTCGGAATATGATACATAAACTGTACCGTTTTCAATGGTTATTATATTTGTACCAAGGTCAGATTCGTATGTATACACGCCGTCCTTGTCAAGATCAAGGTACTCGCTTAAACCGTCCGGTTTAGTGACATAAACTTTTTTGTCATCACTCCTGTTTAAAACAGGCAACACAAAAAACACGGCAGCAATTATTATCGCCACCGTTATTATTATAATATCTGATTTTTTAAATAACCTGATGTTATCCATATTGCCTATGCTTTATTATCACTTTCCTCTGTAAGTTCATACATTCTCGATATCTGTCTGGCCAGTTTGTCGTCGGTATCGCCCATATTTCTGATCATTCTGGTCTTTTTACCGTTATATGCATAAAGCTCTGCGGTAAATCCGGTGAGGGAATATACGTTGTCCATAAGTTCATCAAAAGATTTCACAAGTCTGTCTGCTTCATCAGAGATAGTCTTTATCTGAACTCTCGCCTGATTAAAGCTCTTTAAGCCGTTTTCAATCTCACCGTCTCCAAACTCTGCCTGGTCAAAGGCAAGGCGGATCGCATTTTTCTCCTGTATGATGAGTAGCGCCAAATTGTCTGACTTTTCATTCAGCCTGCCGGACATTTCTTTTATCTCATCAAGCGCAGCCGTCACAGATAGCGAATAACCTCCGCTCCTTGATGCATCAAGAGCCGTATTCATGGCATAGAGATTTATCTGTGAGCACATAGACTGTAAGAGTGTCAGTTCCGAATAAATGTCATCCATCATATTCTGGGATTTATCCAGCATGTCCTTTAATACTTCATGGGCATTTTTAGCATCTGTCAGATCAGCGACAGTATCCTCGCAGTACAGATTACAGTCATTGACGGATTTCTTGATTGTGTCTGTCCTGTGGGGTGTCAGGCCCTGTCCTTCTTTAATCTTTGTGGCTGACATCTCCATATCGGCCAGAAGGGAGTTTTCCTTTTCAAAGAGGCCTGCCATGTTTTTGATTTCCCGGCTCCTGGCATCAAGTATGGTTACGATATTAGATGCCACACCGTCTACCGTAGATATGGTCTCCTCATTTTTATCGCTTATATCCTCGAGGTTTTTCCTCGTATCGTCGAGTTCCTTTTCCATATTTTCAAGGCGCTCGTGGGAATATGAGATATCCCTTGCAAGAGATGCCAGCCCTGTGCTGCTGCGAAATCCCGCTCCGTTTTCATTAAGGAGCCTGTCGAGGGGCTCGAATGCCGCCTTTACCTTGCCGACAAAATAAAGGGAGAAGATCACATAGACAACAAGAAAACAGCCGATGATTACCGCGCTGTTAAATATAAAATCACTGCTGTCCGGCGAAGTCACATAGAGAACTGCCAGACATGCAATACAGGCGATGAATATAGCCAGACCGAATATTGTCCATATCATCCTGACTATATCATCACCATATGATCTGTTTTTTGTTTTATTATCGGAATTTTTATCCTGCACTGTTTCCCACACTCCACAAAACCATATTTTCAATATGCACTAACAGACCTTTTGTGTCAAGATGTTAAAAAGCCACCGGCATTGCCGATGGCTTTTAAATCATTATTTCATGACAGATTAGTTGTTGATTAATTTATCTGCTTCATTGTTCCAGCTATAGAGTGATCTTACTTCCTTACCAACCTTCTCAGAAGGATGCTCAGCAGCAAGCTTTCTCATAGCCTTAAAGTGTACCTGACGTCCTGCAGGTGACATATCGAGGAGGAACTCTTTTGCGAATGTACCATCCTGGATATCCTTTAAGATCTTCTTCATTGTCTTCTTGGTCTCTTCTGTGATGAGCTTGGGACCTGTTACGTAATCACCGTACTCAGCTGTATTTGAGATTGAGTATCTCATGCCTGCGAAACCTGACTGATAGATGAGGTCTACGATAAGCTTCATCTCGTGGATACACTCAAAGTATGCATTTC